>JBGXXU010000124.1:0-3312 GCA_041814865.1 Phocaeicola sp.
GTTGCTATCGCGATGAGAACATGTTGCTATCGCGATGACAACAGCGTCAAAGAATGTTAACAACAAAACGCTGTCAGAACAGCTTACAGAAGGGGTTAAAAGAGGTGCGCGAAAGCACAGAAAAAAAAAGATGTGTCCATACATCCATGAGACAAGGAGAAACGCGCGTTTTCCCATGATGACGTCCCGGCAGTTTCTGCACCTGCCCTCATTGCTTCGATTTCACGCCGAACAGGCATCGAGGCAAAGAAACTCGCCCGATATTTCCACAGCCCAACTATGTTTCGTATTTTTGCCCGTAACTATACGATAACGAACATGACGAAACAAGATATACAAAACACCAAATTGCGCTTTGGCATCATCGGGAATACGGAAGAATTGAACCGTGCCATCGATATAGCTTTGCAAGTGGCGGCAACGGACTTGTCCGTGCTTGTTACGGGCGAGAGCGGGGTGGGTAAAGAGAGCTTTCCGCAAATCATCCACCAGTTCAGCCGACGCAAACATGGTGCGTATATCGCAGTAAACTGTGGTGCCATCCCCGAAGGCACGATAGACTCCGAGTTGTTCGGACACGAAAAAGGTTCGTTCACGGGAGCTATCAGCGACCGCAACGGTTACTTTGCCGAAGCCAACGGCGGTACCATCTTTCTCGACGAAGTGGGCGAACTGCCCTTGTCCACACAAGCACGGTTGTTGCGCGTATTGGAGTCGGGCGAGTTCATCAAGGTAGGCTCTTCCAAAGTACAAAAGACCGATGTGCGCATCATTGCCGCCACTAACGTAAACTTTCAAGATGCCATCGCGTCGGGACGTTTTCGCGAAGACTTGTATTATCGTCTCAGTACCGTTCCCATCAAAGTACCCGCGTTGCGCGAGAGAGGTAGCGACATACTTCTGCTCTTCCGCAAGTTTGCCAATGACTGTTCCGAGAAATATCGCATGCCTGCCATCCAATTGACAGACGATGCCAAACAACGTATGGTGTCGTACTCCTGGCCCGGCAATGTGCGACAACTGAAGAATATCACCGAGCAAATATCCATTCTCGAAACACAACGGGAAATCACCGCAGAGATTTTGGAACGCTACCTGCCCGCAGAAAACATCTCCAAACTTCCCGCATTGCTCGGACATCACGGTACGGCATCGGGCAAAACATTCGAGAGCGAACGGGAAATACTTTATCAAGTACTGTTCGATTTACGCCGGGATGTTACCGAATTGACACAAATGGTACACGGTCTCATGGCAGAACGCAGACGCAATACCACTCCGCACTCTGCGGAAACTCACGACAATAGCTATCTCTCTTCCGAACCGATAGATTATATACACGAACATACGCCTATCGTGGCACAACCTACCATCGTCAACAACGTACGCCCTATTCAGCCGGTGGTGGAAGAATGGCACGATGCAGATGTGGAAGAAAGTCTGGCACTGGACGATGTGGAAAAAGAGATGATAAGAAAAGCACTGGAGCGACACAAAGGAAAACGACGCAATGCCGCCGCAGACCTGAAAATATCGGAACGCACACTCTACAGAAAAATCAAAGAATATGGCTTGGAATAAATATACACGCACGCCTTACGCATGGACTTGTCTGCTGGTGCTGTTCTTGGCATCTTGCAGTATTTCCTACAAGTTCAACGGCGCATCCGTGAACTACGACAAAGTGAAAACCATCTCTTTCGAGAACTTCCCCAACCGTTCTTCGGCTTTCGTTTGGGGACCGATGGAGAATATGTTCAATACCGCTCTTCAGAACAAATACCTGCAACAAACCAAACTTCGTCAGGTACGACAAGGCGGTGACCTCGAATTGTCGGGAGAAATCATCAATTACGATGCCTTCAACAAAGGCGTGGGAGCAGACGGTTATTCCACGATGGCAGAATTGCGTTTGACGGTAAACGTACGTTATGTGAACAATTCCAATCACAACGAAGACATCAAAGACCGGCAATTCTCTTCCAGCCGCGAATACAATGCCAGCCAACAACTATCTGCTGTTCAGGATAAACTTGTACGGGAAATGATAGACGACATCGTAGACCAGATATTCAACGCCACCCTTGCCAATTGGTAATTCAGCCTATGCAACAACTTCCCCTCGCACAATGGATGGAACAGCCCGAGCAACTGAACTCGGAAACACTCTTTCAGCTTCGACGATTGGTCGATGAATTTCCATATTTCCAAACAGCGAGACTGCTCTACCTGAAGAACCTTTACTTGTTGCAAGCTCCCAATTTCAACGAGGAATTACGTCGTTCGGTTCTCTATATTGCCGACCTGAGTATCCTATTCTATTATATAGAAGGAGACCGCTTCCGTGTGAAAGTACACGAGAAAGCCGTTCCACAACCCGAAAGCACGGGCGACCGCACATTAGACCTCATCGAACAGTTTTTGCAAGACAGCACAGAAGGCGAGTTACCTATATTGCCGTTGGAACGCGAGTTTATCCCCGACTACTTTGCACTCGTGGAGCAGGAAGAACCGTCGCAAACCGACACGGAAGAGAAACCCATGCGCGGACAAAATCTCATAGATAAATTCATACAAAAGACAGAACCTTTGCCTCCGCTTCCCGTTGCAGAAGAAACAGAAGTCGCCACTCCTGTTCCACCACCGGAAGTTGTAAAAGCCGAAAGCGAAGAAGAAGATTTCCTGACAGAAACATTGGCGAAAATCTACATAAAACAGCATCGCTACGAGAAAGCCCTCGAAATAATACAGAAATTAGAGTTGAAATATCCGAAAAAAAACGCTTACTTTGCAGACCAAATAAGATTCTTGAAAAAAGTGATTATTAACGCTAAAACAAAATAAAGGACATGCATACATTTTTAGTCGTATTGATAGTACTTGCAGCAGTACTGATGTGTTTCGTAGTAATGATTCAAAACTCCAAAGGTGGCGGTCTTTCTTCTGCTTTCGCTTCTTCCAATCAAATCATGGGCGTACGCAAGACTACAGATATCATAGAGAAAGCCACTTGGGGCTTGGCTGTGTTCATGGTAGTATTGAGTGTGTTGAGTGCATACACATTGCCGCACGCTTCTACTTCAGCTTCCGTCATGACCGAAGAAGCTCTGAAAGAACAAAAGACCAACCCGTTGAACAATCCGGCTGGTTTGAGTACTCCGGCACAACAAGCGACTACCGATAGCACTGCTCAATAAGCAGCGTCTTTGCAAAGGATATATCTCCCTCTTGTCTTTCATGAGATGAGAGGGAGTTTTTTTATGTCTTTTTGTTGGGAGCAAACGTTTATTATCTACATTTGTACATTACTCA
>JBGXXU010000125.1:0-11191 GCA_041814865.1 Phocaeicola sp.
AAATTCATATTGTAAATCTTTTTATTGACAATAATTATTTTACAATGGCAACCAAGTGTTTCACCTTCTCAATCATGCCCAATATTGAGGGAGTTTCCTCGTGTTCTACGACACGATTCATCTTACGAAGTCCCAATGCATCAAGCGTTCTTTTTTGATCTGCCGGAGCACCGATTCTGCTCTTGATTTGCTTTACTTTGATTCTTGACATACTGTACCTCCTTATCCTCTAAAAACTTTATCCAAACTAATACCTCTGTTTTGAGCTACCATTCGCGCATCTCTCATTTCGCTCAATGCAAGGATTGTAGCTTTTACCAAGTTATGAGGATTGGAAGACCCTTTAGACTTAGCCAACACGTCAGTGATACCCACACTATCCATTACGGCACGCATTGCACCACCAGCTACAACTCCGGTACCGGTAGAAGCCGGTTTGATGAAGACTTCTGCTCCACCAAAACGTGCAGTTTGTTCATGAGGAACAGTGCCTTTCAATACAGGTACGCTCACCAAGTTTTTCTTAGCAGCTTCTACGCCTTTTGCAATAGCCGCAGTTACTTCACCAGCTTTGCCAAGTCCCCACCCGATGATACCATCTTCGTTTCCTACCACTACAATTGCAGAAAAGCTGAATGTTCTACCACCCTTTGTTACCTTGGTTACACGGTTAATGGCAACCAATCTATCTTTCAATTCAATGTCACTCGTGACTTTCACTCTGTTATTAACTGCCATATTCCTTAAAATTTAAGTCCACCGTTACGAGCGGCATCAGCCAACTCTTTCACTCTCCCATGGTACAAATATCCATTACGGTCGAATACCACTGTTGTGACACCTGCCTCCTGTGCTTTCTTGGCAATCAGTTCGCCAACTTTCGTTGCTTGTTCTTTTTTTGCCATAGCCTCCATACCCAACGAGGAAGCAGCAGCCAATGTTTTACCATTCAAATCGTTTATGATTTGAACGTAAATTTGCTTATTACTTCTGAACACACTCATACGAGGACGCTCAGCAGTACCAGATATTTTATTGCGTACTCTGTACTTAATTTTAATACGTCTTTCTATTTTTGTTGTCATAACTATCTCTATTTACATGAATTATTTAGCACCGGCAGACTTACCAGACTTTCTACGAATAACTTCGCCAACAAATTTAATACCTTTCCCTTTGTAAGGTTCAGGTTTACGGAAAGAACGGATTTTAGCACAAACCAAGCCCAAGAGTTGTTTGTCGCAAGATTCCAATATTACCAATGGGTTCTTATTTCTCTCAGTCTTAGTTTCCACTTTTATTTCAGCAGGCAACTGCATGAAAATACTATGTGTAAAGCCAAGTGAGAATTCCAAAATATTGCCATTATTTGAAGCACGATAACCAACACCAACTAGCTCTAATTCTTTCTTATAGCCTTGAGAAACACCAACGACCATATTATTCAACAAGGAACGATATAGACCGTGGAACGCTTGGCGCTGTTTCACATTGTCCAGCAAAGCATTTTCGTCTTCTTTCAAAACCACTTGCGCATTTTCTACCTCTACTATGATAGAGGGATCTACATACTGAGACAATTCACCTTTAGCACCTTTCACAGTTACTACGTTGTCTTTCTGAGTAATGGTTACTCCTGTCGGAATACTAATGGGTAATTTACCTATTCTTGACATTGCTTATCCTCCTAATTAATATACATAACAAAGAACCTCACCACCTATTTTCAAAGCAGCAGCTTCTTTATCAGTCATTACACCTTTTGAAGTAGATATAACTGCAATACCTAATCCATTAATTACTCTCGGCATGTCTTTATAACCTGTATACTTACGCAAACCAGGAGAAGAGACTCTGATCAGCTTTTTGATCGCATTTACTTTGTTCACAGCATCGTATTTCAAAGCTATTTTTATAGAGCCTTGAGGTCCGTCTTCTACGAACTTATAATTCAAGATATAACCTTTATCGAACAAGATTTTTGTAATCTCCTTTTTCAAGTTCGATGCAGGTACTTCCACGACTCTGTGTTTTGCATGAATAGCATTTCTCAATCTCGTGAGATAATCTGCAATTGGATCTGTCATATAAATTAAAATTAAATTGATCAGGACTATCCTGACAATATTTAAACATAAAAAATTCTTACCAGCTGGCTTTTTTTACTCCGGGGATCAAACCACTTGATGCCATTTCACGAAATTGGATACGTGAAATACCGAACTGACGCATGTAGCCCTTGGGACGACCAGTCAATTTACAGCGATTGTGCAGGCGAATAGGATTGGCATTAAGGGGAAGTGTTTGAAGTTTTTGAGCAGCCTCAAAAGCTTCAGCGGGCTCACCCGTATTTACAATCTTCTTCAAAGCTGCACGCTTCTCTGCATATTTAGCAACAAGTCTGGCTCTCTTCACTTCGCGAGCTTTCATTGATTCTTTTGCCATAATATCAATCTTTTTTTGCGTTCTTAAATGGTAATCCGAATTCTTTCAACAAAGCATATCCCTCTTCGTCTGTTTGGGCTGTAGTTACAAAAGTAATATTCATACCCAAGATACGAGTGATGCTATCAATATTGATTTCTGGGAAAATGATTTGTTCTTCGATACCCAGCGTATAGTTACCTTGACCATCAAACTTGCTTTCGATACCTTTGAAGTCACGAATACGGGGTAATGCCACACGTACGAGTTTTTCGAGAAACTCATACATTCTCTCACGACGCAATGTGACTCTTACACCAATAGGCATTTTTTTACGCAACTTAAAGTTTGCAATATCTTTTCTGGAAACAGTAGGTACAGCTTTTTGACCTGTAATTGCTGTCAATTCATTGATAGCAACTTCAATAATTTTTTTATCAGCCACAGCCATTCCTAAACCTTGATTAATAACAATCTTTTTAAGCGCAGGAACCTGCATAGTCGAGGTGTACTGGAACTGATTTTTCAATGCCGGAGCAATGCGCTCTGCATATTCTTTTTTAAGGCTTGCAGTAGTACTCATTATTTGATTTCCTCCCCTGATTTTTTAGCATAACGAACAAATGTTCTTCCATCAGAACTCTCTCTTCTTCCTATACGTGTCGGTTTTCCTGTTTTAGGATCTACCGGGTTCAAGTTAGAGATGTGAATAGGAGCTTCTTGTTTTACGATACCTCCCTGAGGATTTTTTGCATTGGGCTTAGTGCTTTTAGATACCATGTTGATACCTTCTACCACCGCACGATTCTCTTTCACGAGTACTTTTAATACTTTACCGGTGCGTCCTTTATCTTCTCCGGAATTAACGTAAACCGTATCGCCTTTTTTAATATGGATCTTACTCATTTACTTAAATCTTTTACAAATTTAAAGTACTTCTGGTGCAAGTGAAACCACTTTCATGTTAGCAGCACGCAATTCTCTTGCCACGGGACCAAATATACGACTACCTCTGATTTCACCCGCATTGTTCAACAACACACAAGCATTGTCATCAAAACGGATATAAGAACCGTCTGCACGACGGATTTCTTTCTTAGTACGTACTATAAGAGCCTTTGAAACTGCACCTTTTTTTACATCACTCGAAGGGATAACGCTTTTCACTGAAACAACGATCACATCCCCAACACTGGCATAGCGTTTTCTTGTGCCACCCAACACACGGATACACAATGCTTCTTTTGCGCCACTGTTATCACATACTGTAAGTCTGGATTCTGTTTGTATCATAATTACTTAGCTCTTTCAATAATTTCTATCAATCTCCATCTTTTAGTCTTGCTCAGGGGACGAGTTTCCATGATACGTACCGTATCACCTATTTGGCATTCATTCTTCTCGTCATGAGCGTGGTATTTCTTTGTCTTGCTGACAAATTTACCGTAAATAGGATGCTTCTCTTTGAATTTGGAAGCAACAGTTATGGTTTTTTCCATCTTATTGCTAACCACAACACCCATTCTTTCTTTTCTCAATTTTCTAGCTTCCATGCTGACACTTTTTATTTGTTAAGCTCTCTTTGACGTAATTCTGCTTTCATTCTCGCGATAGTTCTGCGCAATGATTTGATTTGTGCAGGGTTTGCCAATGGAGAGATCGCATGGTTCAACACCATTTGATTATAGTTAGCAACTTCTGTTGCCACTCTCTCTGCCAATTCTTGGGTAGCTATATTTTTAATTTCTGCAATCTTCATAATTCATTAAGCATTTAGACTTGCGTCGTAATCACGTCTTACAATAAACTTAGTAGTTACGGGGAGTTTTTGAGCAGCCAAGCGCAATGCTTCTTTTGCTATTTCAAATGATACTCCTTCTACTTCTATCAAAATACGTCCCGGAGTGACAGGTGCCACAAAGCCTTCGGGGCTACCCTTACCTTTACCCATACGTACATCAGCAGGTTTACGTGTAATAGGTTTATCAGGGAATATACGAATCCAGATTTGTCCCTGACGTTGCATATATCTTGTTACTGCAATACGAGCAGCTTCAATTTGACGACCTGTAATCCACTTAGTTTGGAGAGATTTGATACCAAATGATCCGAATGCTAACTGATGGCCTCTCTGAGCATTGCCCTTTGCACTACCTTTCTGGTGTCTTCTGAATTTTGTCTTTTTCGGTTGTAACATAATATCCTAAAATTCAAATTCGTTAGCGATTATTATTTTTCTTTCTACGGAAACCTCTGTCTCTTCCATTTGCACTTCCGCGAGGAGCATCTTTAGACTGTGCAAAATTAGGAGCCAAATCTTTCTTTCCATATACTTCACCACGGCAGATCCAGACCTTGATGCCCAAGAGCCCGACTTTGGTCAACGCTTCTGCATGACAGTAGTCAATATCTGCACGGAATGTATGTAAGGGTGTACGTCCTTCTTTGTACATTTCAGAACGCGCCATTTCAGCACCATTAAGACGACCCGAAATCAAGACTTTAATTCCTTCTGCACCCGGCTGACGCATTGTATCTGCAATAGCTTTCTTGATAGCTCTGCGGTAAGCAATCTTACCTTCTACTTGACGAGCAATGTTGTTAGCCACGATCACTGCATCGAGTTCAGGTCTTTTCACCTCAAAAATATTGATCTGAATATCCTTGTCAGTGATTTTCTTCAATTCTTCTTTCAATGTATCAACTTTCTGCCCGCCTTTACCAATGATAACACCCGGACGAGCTGTACAAACTGTAATGGTAACGAGTTTCAAAGTGCGTTCGATTACAATTCTCGATATGTTAGCATCTGCAAGTCTCGCATTCAAGTATTTGCGGATTTTGCTATCTTCGAGCAAAGCATCACCGTAATTCTTGCCACCATACCAGTTAGAATCCCATCCTCTGATAATTCCTAAACGGTTGCTTATCGGATTTACTTTTTGTCCCATCTAGATTTTAATTTTGGTTATCATTAGTATTCTTTGCATCAACGAACAATGTTACGTGATTTGAACGCTTACGAATTCTGTAGCCTCTTCCTTGAGGAGCAGGGCGCATTCTTTTTAGTGTAGCACCACCATCTACATAAATTTTTGTTACAAACAATTCACCGCTTTCAGCTTTACGTTCGTTTTTCTGTTCCCAGTTTGCCACAGCAGAACGCAACAATTTTTCGACTCTGCCGGCAGCTTCTTTAGAAGAGAATTTCAAAACACCAAGTGCTCTATCCACTTCCATTCCGCGAATCATGTCAGCCACGAGGCGCATTTTACGAGGAGAGGTAGGCACATTTTGCAATTTCGCAAAATATACGGTTTTAAGGGCTTCCTTTCTTTTATCAGCCGATATTTTCTTTCTTGCTCCCATTATTTTTACTTTTAAATTCAATCAATCCCATGTTATTTTTTCTTATTACCAGCGTGTCCACGGAATGTACGTGTCGGTGCGAATTCACCCAACTTATGTCCCACCATGTTTTCAGTAATATAAACAGGAATAAATTTATTTCCGTTATGAACTGCAATTGTATGCCCAACAAAATCAGGCGAAATCATTGAAGCTCTGGCCCATGTCTTCACGACAACTTTCTTGCCACTTTCATTCATAGCAACCACTTTCTTCTCAAGCTTTACGTTGATATATGGACCTTTTTTTAATGAACGACTCATAATTTACTCTTTATTTCAGTTTATTTTTTTCTTCTCTCAATAATGTACTTAGAAGAATGCTTCTTCGGTGCTCTTGTCTTCAAGCCCTTAGCATACAAACCTGTACGTGATCTTGGGTGTCCTCCAGACTGACGTCCTTCACCACCACCCATCGGGTGGTCAACAGGGTTCATTACGACACCACGGTTATGAGGTCTACGACCCAACCAACGAGTACGCCCGGCTTTCCCCGAAGACTCAAGAGCATGGTCAGAGTTTCCTACGCTACCGATGGTAGCCTTACATGTACTAAGAATTTGTCTTACTTCGCCTGAAGGCAATTTAATCACACAATACTTACCCTCGCGAGAAGTTAACTGAGCGAAGTTACCTGCAGATCTAACTAAAGCAGCCCCTTGTCCAGGACGCAATTCAATATTATGAATCACGGTACCTACAGGAATATTTTCCAGAGGCAACGCATTACCTATCTCAGGCGCAGCGGTAGCTCCGGACATTAATTTATCGTTCACTTGCAATCCATCAGGAGCAATGATATATCTCTTTTCTCCATCTGCATAAAACAACAATGCGATACGCGCCGAACGGTTTGGATCGTATTCGATTGTCTTCACTACAGCTGGAACACCGTCTTTATTTCTCTTGAAGTCTATGATACGGAACTTTCTCTTATGACCACCACCCATATAGCGCATGGTCATCTTACCTACATTGTTTCTACCACCCGTAGAACACTTTCCATATACAAGAGATTTTTCTGGTACGGATGCAGTAATCTCGCTAAAAGTACCAATAATTTTATGTCTCTGCCCCGGTGTTGTGGGCTTAAATTTACGTACTGCCATCTTTTATTTATAAATTGCTAAAAAAGTCAATAGTATCACCATCTTTCAAGGTAACAATAGCCTTCTTAAAAGCATTCGTTCTACCATTGATAAGACCGGATTTTGTATAGCGGCTTTTATCCTTTCCTGCGTAATTCATGGTGTTTACACCAATCACTGTTACACCATAGAGAGATTCGACAGCACGCTTAATTTCCAATTTGTTCGCCTTAGGAGACACAACAAACCCGAAACTATTAAGCTTTTCGGATACCTTCGTAATCTTCTCTGTAACCAACGGTTTAATTATGATTCCCATTTCTTACTTCGTTTATTATTTGCCCAAAGTCGCTTCAATTGACTGCAAAGCGTTCTCAGTTACAACAAGAACGTCTGCATTCAACACACTGTAAGTGTTTAACGCAGATGCTATTGCTAAATTTGTACGCTCTAAATTACGAGCGGACAAATATACATTTTTATTCGCATCAGGCAAAACCATCAACAGTTTTTTACCAGCGAGGCTAAGGCTATTAACAATATTTACAAACTCTTTCGTCTTTGGCGCTTCAAAAGTAAAGTCCTCCAGCACAATTAAAGCTTGCCCTGCAACTTTGTACGACAAAGCAGAACGACGTGCTAAAGCTTTTACTTTCTTATTCAATTTGAAGCCATAGTCGCGCGGTTGAGGACCGAATACACGAGCACCACCTACCAACAATGGAGAATTTATATCACCACGACGAGCACCGCCACCACCTTTTTGACGACCCAACTTGCGAGTAGAACCGCTGATTTCACTTCTCTCTTTAGACTTATGTGTACCTTGACGTTGATTAGCCATGTACTGCTTTACGTCTAAATAGATAGCATGGTCGTTAGGTGTAATTCCAAAGATAGAATCACTCAAAGATACCTTTCTTCCGGTATCTTCACCTTTTATATTTAATACGCTAACTTCCATCATTTCTCAATTATAACGATTGAACCTTTGTAACCCGGTACAGAACCTTTAATCAACAATAAGTTGTGTTCCGGTATCACTTTTAATACTTGTAAGTTTTGAGTAGTAACACGATTGCCACCCATCTGACCACCCATGCGCATACCTTTGAACACCTTTGCGGGATACGAACAAGCACCGATAGAACCTGGCTTACGTGCACGGTTGTGCTGACCGTGAGTAGTTTGACCTACACCACCAAAACCATGGCGTTTTACCACACCCTGGAAACCTTTACCCTTAGAAGTTCCGATAACATCCACAAAGCTTGCATCGTTGAACAATTCTACAGTAATGGTATCTCCGAGGTTCAAATCTTCTGAGAAACCTTTGAACTCAGCCAAGTGTCTCTTCGGGCTTACTCCAGCACGCTTAAAGTGTCCCATCAAGGGCTTTGTGGTATGCTTTTCTTTCTTGTCTTGAAAACCGACTTGAATAGCAGCATAGCCATCTTTCTCTACACTTTTCACTTGAGTAACCACACAAGGACCAACTTCGATAACAGTGCATGGTACATTTTTACCATCGGCACTGAAAACGGATGTCATTCCGATTTTCTTTCCTAATAATCCTGGCATTTCAGTTAATCTTTTAATTCTTAAACTTTAATTTCTACTTCTACACCACTGGGCAACTCCAACTTCATCAAAGCATCAACAGTTTTTGCAGTAGAGCTGTAAATGTCGATAAGTCTTTTATAAGAAGACAACTCGAATTGTTCACGTGACTTTTTGTTCACGAAAGTAGAACGGTTCACAGTGAAAATTCTCTTGTGTGTAGGCAAGGGTATAGGACCGCTGACAATAGCCCCCGTAGCCTTTACCGTCTTTACAATCTTCTCAGCAGACTTGTCTACCAAGTTGTGGTCGTAAGATTTCAGTTTGATTCTGATTTTTTGACTCATTGCTTATTTATTTATTGTTATACGAAAAGAAGCAGGAGGGTTAAGAGTCATTCGCTAACCCTCTCGCTTATTGATTGATACTTTATACAAGATCTACACGTCCCTTCACTTCTTCAAGCACAGCCTTTGCAATAGAGCTGGACACTGCAGCGTGATGGTCGTAAGTCATAGATGATGTAGCACGTCCTGATGTAATGGTACGCAAAGCTGTCACATAGCCGAACATTTCAGACAATGGAACTTTAGCTTTTACAATACGAGCACCCGAACGGCTTGACTCCATACCTTCCACTTGACCACGACGTTTGTTCAAGTCGCCGATTACATCACCCATATTTTCTTCGGGAGTAACCACTTCAAGTTTCATGATAGGTTCCATCAATACAGGACCTGCTTTAGAGCAAGCATTTTTGTAAGCTTGAATTGCACAGATTTCGAAAGACAACTGGTCAGAGTCCACCGGGTGGAAAGAACCGTCTTTCAAAACCACCTTCAAAGAGTCGAGCGGATAACCTGCCAAGACACCGTTTTTCATTGCTGTCTGGAAACCCTTTTGTACAGCAGGAATAAACTCCTTAGGCACGTTACCACCCTTCACTTCGTCTACGAATTGCAGACCACCCAAAGCATAGTCCGCGTCAACAGGACCGATAGTTACAATGATGTCCGCAAACTTACCGCGACCACCGGATTGTTTCTTATACACTTCGCGAAGTTCTACCGTTTTGGTGATAGCTTCTTTGTAGTTTACTTGAGGACGACCTTGGTTACACTCTACCTTAAATTCGCGCTTCAAACGGTCGATGATGATATCCAAGTGAAGCTCACCCATACCTGAAATCACAGTTTGACCGGATTGTTCGTCTGTACGTACAGTAAATGTAGGGTCTTCTTCAGCCAACTTAGCCAAACCGTTAGCCAATTTATCAATATCCTTTTGTGTTTTGGGCTCTACCGCAATACCGATAACCGGTTCGGGGAAATCCATAGACTCCAATACGATGGGAGCCGATTCGTCACACAAAGTATCACCTGTACGAATATCCTTGAAACCTACGCCTGCACCGATGTCACCGGCAGATACGAGTTCCACAGGATTTTGCTTGTTAGAGTGCATTTGGAACAGACGAGATACACGCTCTTTATTACCCGAACGAGTGTTGTAGATATAAGAACCTGCATCAATCTTACCCGAATACACACGGAAGAATGTCAAACGACCAACGTAAGGGTCTGTTGCAATCTTGAATGCCAAAGCCGCAGTCTTTTCGTCTTCCGACGGACGGCGTTCTTCTTCGGCACCTGTATTGGGATTTGTACCAACGATGTTCGGAGTATCCAACGGTGAAGGCAAGAAAGCACAAGCATAGTCAAGCAATGTTTGTACACCTTTGTTTTTGAACGAAGAACCGCAAAGCATCGGAACAATTTCCATCTTCAAAGTTCCTGCACGCAAAGCACGCAAGACTTCTTCTTCGGTGATGGTAGAAGGGTCTTCGAAAAATTTCTCCATCAACGCTTCGTCGAACTCTGCTACTTTTTCGAGCATCTTCTCTCTCCACTCGTTTGCTTCGTCTACGAGGTTTGCAGGAATTTCTTCCACATCGTAAGCAGCCCCCATCGTTTCATCGTGCCAAAGCAACGCTTTCATACGAACCAGGTCTATCACGCCTTTGAAGTTTTCTTCCGAGCCGATAGGAATTACTACCGGACAGGGGTTTGCTCCCAAAACGTCTTTCAACTGGCGCACTACTTCGAAGAAGTCGGCACCCGAACGGTCCATTTTGTTCACATAAGCAATACGAGGAACGTTGTATTTATCAGCTTGTCTCCAAACCGTTTCAGACTGCGGTTCTACACCACCCACAGCACAATAAGCAGCCACAGCGCCGTCAAGGATACGCAATGAGCGCTCTACTTCCACTGTAAAGTCAACGTGTCCCGGAGTGTCTATCAAGTTGATTTTGTATGTCTTGTTATCATACTTCCAGCGAGCCGTAGTAGCCGCAGAAGTAATTGTGATACCTCTCTCCTTCTCTTGTTCCATCCAGTCCATGGTAGCACCACCATCATGCACCTCACCGATTTTGTGTGTCAAACCGGTGTAGAACAAGATACGTTCAGAGGTTGTCGTTTTACCGGCATCGATGTGCGCCATGATACCGATATTACGCGTCAAATGTAAATCTTGTGTAGCCATTTATTAAGCCTTTCCTTTTTAATTAGAATCTGAAATGAGCGAACGCACGGTTAGCTTCTGCCATACGATGCATATCTTCTTTACGCTTGAATGCACCACCTTGTTCGTTGTATGCATCCAAGATTTCAGCAGCCAATTTATCTGCCATAGTCTTACCACCACGCG
>JBGXXU010000126.1:0-21617 GCA_041814865.1 Phocaeicola sp.
ATTGGCAACACGTTGCCAATTTGAAGGGACGAGTTTTTGAGTTGACGAGGTACGAGGAGGATACTTTTTCTTATAATAATAATAAGGAGTAAAAAGGCACGTTGCCAATTTGAAGTTCTAAGTTTTTGAGTTGACGAGGTACAAGAAGAGGCATTTTGCGGATAGGAAAAATGGAGTACTCTGTTTGCGAATTTACAAGTTCTTCGGTGCGCAGGTTGGTGGAGGATAACGTTGTTTCGTGAGAAGGAAACGTTTTTTATCAAACAAAGCCTGCAAACAAGATACAGACTTGTAAAAAAAGTGAGCCCGAGCCAAGCCCGAACTCACTGAAACACTGCCGATAAAACGTCTGTTTATTTTTTGAGGAACTTCTCTAAGAACTCGGCAGACGGTTCTGCGGTGAGTACGCTGAGTTGTATATCGTTGCCCATGCCATTGAGTACTTTGAATTGGAACTCGGGTGTGTCGGCAAGTTTTTCGGCTGCCTCTCTCACGTTCTTGCCCTCTCGCACTTTGAGCAAAGCAAGTTCTGTCATTCTTTTCAGCTTGAGTACCCAAGGACTGATGTCTTTCCAGAACAAACGGTCGCTTTTGTTCGCGGAGTTTTCCATTGCGCTTATCAGTGTACAACCCTCGTTTATTCTGACGAGTTGTTCGATGAGCGGTTGCGCCTTGCTTGCATCGGTCTCCCAAGCCGATATACTTGCTGCCAACTCGGAAGCGGCATCGTAATAGCGCAAATAAGGGGCTATGTTGCGGAAGGCTTCGGCACGTTCTTTACCCACGACGGCAGGCAAAGAAGCCAACCACGAACGCATATTGTCGAACCCTGCCATGTTCCACGAATAGTCAGCGATGCCGAATAACGCTATTTTGCTCACTTCGCCCTGCTGCATGGGATTGCTGATGAGTGTCTTCACACCTTTCAATGCAGGTTCGAGTTTAGCCGAGTTGTCGATGTGTTTCTCGTCGTGGAAATTGTTGTAAGTATCCATCGGGAAGATTTTACTCATGTCGTTGTCGTTGCAAGGATAGTTCCACCACCACGCCACTTCACGCCCGAGCCAACTGCTGACCAAAGCGGGGTCTTCCGTATTGGGAACCGTCCAAATAGCTCTGCCCGTGATATAAATACTTACTTTGGCAGGCGTGAAACGTAAAGAGCGGAAGAAACGTTCGGCTTTCTCTTTACTCACCCACGAATAGGCATAGAGTTGGGGTACGTAAGCCAAAGCTTTCACCGTGTCGCTCGCAAGCGCACCTTCGGCATTCCATCGTGCATCCACCTTTTGTTGCAATTGCGTGAGGCGGTCGGCTCCGAGTTCAAGGCTTGGCGCATCGTCGGGCACGCCCACGTCGTCCACAAAAACACCGAACTGACGTACGCCGAGTCCGTGCATCGCTTCGAATTTCGCCATGATGCGGTCGAGAACCTCGGGCTGTTTCGCATCTGTGAACGCGCTGCCGGGATGAATTGCCCAAATAAAATTGACTTTACATCGGTGAGCCACGTCGGTGAGCTTGCGCAGCATATCCTGCGTCATATAGCCTATTTCGCGTTGCTCTTGGGTGATGGTCGTGGGATAAGGCTTGTCCCAGAACTGAGAGTGATAAGGGTCGCTCTTCGCACCATACATATAAGTATTCATTTTATAACGCGCCATGAAACGGAATAAATCCTCCGTCACTTCCTCCGAATAAGGTACTCCGTAATAGCCCTCTATCACGCCACGTTCTTTGATATCCGCATAGTCGTAAATGTCGGCAGTGACAAGCTTTCCGTTGCACCCGTCGAGTATCTGCTCCAACGAAGCCAAACCGCAAAACACGGCATCCGTATGTTCTCCCAATATGACCAGTTGCAAAGCGTTTCTTTCTTTGCGCAGAGAGAATATATGGCGGTCGTACTTGGGCTTCGCAAAAATCTCTCGCTTCAATCCCCATCGGGTAACAAGTTTGTCCGCCATATCTCCCGAACCGTTTACCCCCAAGTAAAGAGTAGATTGTCCGGCTTTGGCTTTCTTGCCCACATGGGCTTTAATACCGTGCTCCGTCAGCACTTGGCAAGCACGATTTATGGTATAGTCGTCAATCTGTTTGCCTGCCACAATCGTTACCGTTTCCGGTTTATTTACAGTTTGCGTACCCATCATCATTTGTTGAGGTACAGGCGAAATGACATATTTCTCCTGCGCGGAAGCATACATCATGCCAAATCCGAGCAGTATGGTCATCAGGAAAGTTTTCGGTTTCATACAAATACTTTATCAGGTTATTACTCTATTTCGTCTATAAACAAGAAAGAGGGTGCGCCCGTCTTCTTTCAGGCATACCCTCTTTCCACTATTATAAATACATCTTCATATCAGAAAGGCAAATCGTCTTTCTCGTCTTCGACAGATGCCGTAGCACTGTTGATGGGAGCAAACGCAGGTGCTTGCACAGGCGACGCCTGTACAGCTTCCGAAACAGCAGCACTACGCTCTACTTTCCAAGCGCGAATACTGTTGAACCAACGTCCGTTCCACTCGCGCGCATCAATGTCGAAAGAAACGGTTATTTCTTCTCCTATCTGCACGGCAAATTGTTGTATTTTCTCCGCGCCGAATACTTCGAAGCAGAGTTTGCGAGGATAGGTATCGTGTGTTTCTATGACATATTCTTGCGCCATCCATTCATTGCCCGTGCTTTTGGCTACTCCTTTCTTAGGTTCCAACACGGCTATTACTTTTCCACTCAGTTCCATTTTCTTATTGTTTTAATTTGTCACGAAAGTACTACATAATACGCTGTCGTACTAATTTTTCAATTCATTTTCTTTTGCTTCCGCAATCTTTTTGTAACTTTGACCTTTCGAGGGGAAGTGTTTTTTTTCTTCTGCCCTGTAAGAATAAATAATTGATAAAAAGATAGATATATGAAATTTAATGTCTCAAGCACAGCCTTGTTTTATCGCTTGCAAGCCATCAGCCGTGTGATAAGTTCAAAGAATACGATTGCTATTTTGGATTGTTTCCTGTTGGAGTTGAAAGACGGGAAAATACAGCTGACAGCCTCAGACAATGAAACCACACTGTCTACCACACTCGACGTCAATGAAGCCGATGGCGATTTGCGCATAGCTATTCCGCTGAAAACCCTCCTCGATGGTTTGAAAGAAATTTCCGAACAACCGCTGACCATCACCGTCAATCCTTCCAATTTGGAAATCACAGTGGCGTATCTCAACGGTAAATACAGCTTGATGGGACAAAATGCAGACGAATACCCTCTGCCACAAGAAGTAGGTAGCGGAGCTGTTAACTTCTCTCTTCCCATCTCTACACTTTTGGACGGTGTAAACAAGTGCTCCTTCGCCACAGGCGATGACGAGCTGCGCAAGGTAATGAACGGTATCTACTTCGATATAGAACCGGATTTTCTGACAATGGTGGCAACAGACGGTCATAAGTTGGTACGATACAAACTCACTTCGGTCAGTGCCGGCGAAAAAGCCGCATTCATTCTACCGAAGAAACCGGGTAATCTCCTGAAAACCCTCTTGACCAAAGAAGAGGAAGACAAAGAAGTCAATATAGAATTCGATGATACGAAAGCCTCATTCACAATGGGCACTTCCAAAATGATTTGCCGTCTAATAGAAGGACGCTTCCCCAACTACAATGCCGTAATACCGCAAAGCAGTCCGCACAAAGCAGTGGTAGACCGCGTAGCTTTCTTGGGCGCACTGAAGCGTGTGGCTATTTTTTCCTCGCCTTCCAACAGCCAAGTGAAACTCACGTTCAACGGCAATCAGATAAAAATCTCGACCAAAGACATAGATTTCTCTACGGCTGCCGAAGAAACGTTGGGCTGCGAATACACCGGTAGCGAACTCAACATCGGTTTCAAGTCGGTATTCTTGATAGACATCCTCAACAACATCGCAGCACCTAATGTGGAAATAGGATTGGCAGACCCGTCGAGAGCCGGTATCATCGTTCCTACGGAACAAGGCACAGACGAAGACCTCTTGATGCTCTTGATGCCGATGATGATAAATTACTAAGCATCCCCCCTCATTCTAATAAGCCATCAGTAGCGGGACTGTACTCGGACGAGCTCGGTACGCCGACTGATGGCTTTTATCAAAATAACCCTGTATGAAACTCAACCTCAAGAACCCACTCATATTTTTCGACCTCGAAACTACCGGTATCAATATCAATACCGATAGAATAGTGGAAATAGCTTATCTCAAAGTTTACCCGAACGGCAACGAAGAAAGCAAGACACTTCGTATCAATCCGGAAATGCACATTCCCGAAAGCAGTTCATTGGTACACGGCATTTACGATAAAGATGTGGCAGATTGCCCCACTTTCAAAGAAGTGGCACAAAACATCGCCAACGATTTCGAAGGAACAGACATCGCCGGCTTCAATTCCAATCGCTTTGATGTTCCTCTTTTGGCTGAAGAATTTCTACGGGCAGGAATAGATATCGACTTGAGCAGTCGTAAATTCATAGACGTACAAGTGATTTATCACAAATTGGAACAACGCACACTCTCCGCTGCATACAAATTCTATTGTGGAAAAGATTTGGTAGACGCACACTCTGCATCTGCCGATGTGTATGCTACGTACGAAGTGTTGAAAGCACAACTCGACAAATACCCCGATGACTTGCAAAACGACATGAAGTTTCTGTCCGACTACTCTTCTTTCACACGCAACGTAGACTTTGCCGGCAGAATCGTATTGGATGACAAAGGTGTGCCCATATTCAATTTCGGCAAATACAAAGGAATGGCAGTATCGGAAATATTCAAGAAAGACCCGGGTTATTACAGTTGGATACTCAGTGGCGACTTCACTCTGAACACAAAGCACGTATTGACAAAATTGAAACTCAAAGAAACCGGTTTGGTAAAATAATATGTTGAAAGGAAAGAAAATAGTTTTAGGAATTACGGGAAGCATTGCCGCCTACAAAGCAGCAGTACTGACTCGCCTCCTAATCAAGCAAGGTGCAGAAGTACAGATAGTCATCACACCTGCCGGTAAAGAGTTTATCACCCCTATCACTCTGTCGGCACTGACAAGCAAACCGGTTATCAGCGAGTTTTTTTCACAACGCGACGGAACTTGGCACAGTCATGTGGATTTGGGACTTTGGGCTGATGCCATGTTGATAGCACCGGCAACGGCTGCCACCATAGGAAAGATGGCACATGGCATAGCAGACAATATGCTTATCACCACTTACCTGTCAATGAAAGCCCCTGTATTTGTAGCACCGGCTATGGACTTGGATATGTTTGCGCATCCTTCCACCTCACGTAACTTGGATATTTTACGTTCGTACGGCAATCACATCATAGAGCCTGCCAGTGGAGAACTTGCCAGTCATCTCGTAGGAAAAGGGCGTATGGAAGAACCGGAACAAATTGTACAAGTTTTGGAAGAGTATTTCCGAGCAAGTGCAACTTTGCAAGGAAAACATATCATGATTACAGCAGGACCTACTTACGAACAAATAGACCCCGTCCGCTTCATCGGCAATTATTCGTCGGGACGTATGGGCTTTGCATTGGCAGAAGCTTGTGCCGAACGCGGTGCAGAGATAACACTTATCAGCGGTCCCGTAGAATTGAAAACTACACATCCTGCTATTCATCGCATCGATGTACAAAGTGCAGCCGAGATGTATGCCGAAGCCGTGAAGGCTTTCCCTGCGACGGATGTCGGTATACTTTGCGCGGCAGTTGCAGATTTCACCCCCGAACAAACGGCAAAGACCAAAATCAAAAGAGAAAAAGACGATTTGCTCTTACGCTTGAAACCAACACAAGACATAGCCGCATCATTGGGCAAGATGAAACAACCGCATCAACGTTTGGTAGGCTTTGCTTTGGAAACAAACGATGAAGTCAATCATGCCAAAGAAAAATTGCAACGAAAGAATTTCGACTTTATCGTACTCAATTCACTCAAAGACAAAGGAGCCGGATTCAGAGTAGATACCAACAAAATCACGATACTGAGTGCTACGGAACAACAAACTTTTCCACTTAAAGACAAGCGTGCAGTAGCAAACGACATCATCGAGTACTTAGTAAAAATCCTACCTTAATATATAGCAAATGCTACAATCAATATACATACAGGACTATGCCTTGATAGAGCGATTGAACATTGATTTCTCAACAGGTTTCTCTGTCATTACAGGCGAAACAGGAGCCGGAAAGTCTATCATTCTTGGTGCCGTCGGTTTACTTTTGGGACAACGTGCCGATATGAAAGTCATCAAAGAAGGTGCATCCAAGTGCGTAGTAGAAGCACGTTTTGCCATTGCAGGTTATGGATTGGAAGCATTGTTTCACGAACACGATATCGAGTTCGATACGGAAGAGTGTATATTGCGCAGAGAGATTTCCAACACAGGCAAGAGCCGTGCTTTCATCAATGATACTCCGGCTTCGCTCGTACAAATGCGAGAAGTGGGCGAGCGATTGATAGATATCCACAGTCAACATCAAAATCTGCTGTTGAACAAAGAAGGTTTCCAGTTGAATGTCTTAGATATTCTGGCACAAAACGAGTCCAATCTCAATACCTACAAACAGACATACAAAACATATCGCCAAACAGAAAACGAGCTAAGGACTTTGGTAGAAGAAGCCGAGAATAGTCGAAAAGACGAAGACTATATCCGTTTCCAATTGGAACAGCTCGATGAAGCACGCTTACAATCCGGAGAACAAAGCGAATTAGAGCAAGAACTGGAAACACTGACACACGCAGAAGATATCAAAGCAGGATTGTACAAAGCCGGAGAAACACTACAAACCGATGACGGTGGCGTATTGCGCTTGTTGCATGAGTGTGTACAAACTTTGCAAAGCGTAAGCAAGGTTTATCCCGACGCGGAAGAATGGACTGAACGCATAAACGGTTGCCGTATCGAATTGAAAGAACTATCCAGAGAAATAGCTTCTGCACAAGAAGACATTGCTTTTAATCCCGAACGACAAGAGCAAGTCAATGAACGTCTCAATCTGTTATATTCCCTGCAACAAAAGCATCATGTACAATCCATAGAAGAATTGATTGATTTGCGGGAAGATTTTCGACAACGGTTGGAAAGCATCACTTCTTTCGACGAACGGCTGGAAGAATTGGAGCAACGCAAGAAAGCATTGCACACCGAAGTTCTGACACAAGCTGCCATTCTGCACAAACAAAGAAAAGAGGCTGCCGAACAGGTAGAAAAAGAAATGCAAAGTCTGCTCATACCATTGGGTATGCCACACGTTCGCTTCGCAGTAGAGCTCTCGCCCAAGAAAGAGCCCGATGCGATGGGAATAGACGCGGTCAATTTCCTCTTTTCAGCCAATAAGAACGGAACTTTACAAAACGTAGCATCGATAGCATCGGGTGGAGAAATAGCACGTGTCATGCTTTCGCTGAAAGCCATGATAGCCGGAGCTGTCAAATTGCCTACCATCATCTTCGACGAAATAGACACAGGCGTATCCGGCTCCATCGCAGAGAAGATGGCAGACATCATGCAAGAGATGGGCAAACAAGAGCGACAAGTTATCAGTATCACCCATCTTCCTCAGATTGCAGCCAAAGGAAACAAACATTATAAAGTATATAAGGAAGACACGGATACCACCACCAACAGTCATATCCGTTGTCTGACCGATGAAGAACGTGTACAGGAAATAGCTCACATGTTGAGCGGAACCACACTGACGGAAGCCGCTATCAACAATGCAAAAGCTTTATTGGGTACTCGATAAGCATCGGCAAAACCATAAAGAGCAAATTATGATAGAAAGAAACGAAATGATTTTCGGCATTCGCGCGGTCATCGAAGCGATACAGTCAGGCAAAGAAATAGACAAAGTTCTCATCAAAAAAGACATACAAAGCGAACTCTCCAAAGAGTTGATGGCAGAGTTGAAACAAACATTCATCCCCGTACAGCGCGTACCGGTAGAAAAACTAAACCGCATCACACGCAAGAACCACCAAGGTGTAGTCGCTTTTATTTCTCCCATTACTTATCAAAGAACAGAAGACTTGGTTCCTTTTCTTTTCGAACAAGGGAAGATTCCTTTACTTCTTTTATTGGATGGTATCACCGATGTACGCAACTTCGGAGCCATCGCCCGTACTTGCGAATGCGCCGGTGTGGATGGTATTATCATACCGTCGAAGAACAGCGTCAGCGTGAATGCGGATGCCATCAAAACTTCGGCAGGCGCATTGCACACCATTCCCGTTTGTCGCGAGAGCAATCTGCTGCAAACCATCAAATATCTCAAAGCGAGCGGTTTCAAAATCGTGGCAGCAACAGAAAAAGGCGACTACGACTATACAAAAGCCAATTACACAGACCCTACCTGTATCATTATGGGAGCAGAAGATACAGGCGTACCTTACGACCACTTGGCACAATGCGACGAGTGGGTGAAGATTCCCTTGCTGGGAAAAATAGCTTCGCTCAACGTATCCGTGGCAGCAGGTGTCTTGATTTACGAAGCTATCAAACAAAGAGGAGCATTCACAGAATAAAAACCAAAAGCATTACAGTATGAAAAGCATAGGATTATTTCTATTTGCAACACTGATAACAATAACAACTTTTGCACAAGGTTTGCCCAAACCTGTTGAGAAAGCACGCAAAGCCGTGTTCTCCATTGTCACTTACAAAGACAACAAACTGTTGAACTCCGGCAACGGCTTCTTTATTTCCGAAGACGGAGTGGGCGTATCGGATTACGGGCTGTTCAAAGGAGCGGACAAAGCAGTGGTCATCGCGGCAGACGGAAAAGAATATCCCGTAGAACTGATACAAGGAGCCAACGAACTGTACGATGTGGTAAAATTCAGCATACAGAAAGGAAAGAAAATGCCTTACCTGACGAAAGCGCGACGCATGCCAGCCATCAACGAAACGATTTATGTTTTGCCTTACGCCACACAAAAGTCGTCTACGAATATCAACGGCAAGATAGCGAAAGCCGACTCCTTACCGCAAGGTTCCTTATACTATACACTGGACTTCGCAAGTACCGAGAAAGATGTAAGTTGTCCGATAGTCAATGCCGAAGGAGAAGTGACGGCACTCTTGCAAAAAGGCAATTCGGGCAATCAAAGTTTTGCCATAGGAATAGGCTATGCCGAAAATCTTACTATCACTCCCCTATCCATCAACGACGTTTCATTGAACAACATACATATCGCAAAAGCCTTCCCGAATACGGAAGACCAGGCACTCGTATATCTCTATCTCGCTTCGACCACAGTCGACGATACCGCTTATCTGCAATTGCTCAATCGCTTCATAGCTACTTATCCGCAAAACAGTGAGGGCTACTTGCGCAGAGCCACGCATCACTTGAGCAAACAGACAGCTACATCCCTGTCTTTGGCAGAAGTCGACTTGAAGAAAGTTTTGGAAACTGCCGACAACAAAGCGGATGCTTACTACGACTGCGCACGTGTGATATACAACTACAACATGGCACTGGAAGAAAACAAAAAAGCACCCGAAGGTTGGGAAATGAGCAAAGCACAGGATTTCTTGCGCAATGCCATTGCCGGAAAAGAACTTGCGGTATATCATCAGTTGCAAGGCGATATTCATTTTGCCGAGAAACAATATCCCGAAGCCACTGTGGCTTACGAGAAAGCGGCACGTCTGCAACCTTCCGCAGCTGTCTACTATGCAGCGGCTCGCTCCAAAGAACTGACCGAAGGAACAAACCGTAAGGAAGTCGTCGCATTGCTCGACAGTGCGGTGGCGCAATACGTCACTCCTTATCCACTGGAAGCTGCCACTTATATATATGAACGCGCGCGCGTGAAGAACGATGCCGAAATGTATCGCGAAGCCGTAGCAGACTACAATACATTCCAACAGTTGGCAGGCGACAAAGTCACCGCGCAATTCTATCTTATCCGCGCACAAGCAGAAATGAAGTGCCGTATGTATGCCCAAGCCGTAGCGGATATGGAGAAAGCCGTGACATTGGCACCGGCAGACAGCGAAGCGTGGACGGAAAAAGGCAGTGTACACCTGCGTGTCAACCAACGTGAAGAGGCTATCAAATCATTGGAAAAAGCAATCGCTTTGGACAATAAGAATGCTACTGCCTACCGCATGTTGGGCTACATACAAGTAGAAAACAAACAGAAAACACAAGGCATCTCCAACTTGCAACGCGCATCCGAACTGGGCGACAACGTAGCTACCGACTTACTGAAGAAATACAACAACTAAAACATAGAAAAGATGAAAGTACTGAGTCACACACTATGGGTGGTATGTTTGTTCGTGGCAGTGTCTGCCGGAGCCACCCAACCGCAATATCGCAAAAAGAAAAACCGAAACTTATCCCTTCGTATCAGTGCACGTCCCAACGACAAACTCACCACATACGCTTCCATCGGTTTGATAGAAGCAACCGAGCGTTTGCATGGTGTCAGTATCAACTTGGGAGGAACCGTCTCGTCCGACAAAAGCGCAGGCGTACAGATAGGCGGTATCTTCAATGTGTCCGAACATTTCTCTGGTCTCAGCGTGGCAGGTATCACCAACGTTTATGAAAAAGCATCGGGTATTGCCATCAGTGGACTCGTCAATGCAGGGCAAGAGTTCAAGAATGGCGTGCAGCTCACCTCACTGGTCAACGTAGCACAGCAACAAAAGCGCGCTCTCTCCATGTCCTTATTGATGAACGTAAGCCAGACATCGACGCACAGCATACAACTCTCTGCACTGACAAATGTCTCCGGTGTCAATAGAGGTGGGTTGATGCTGACGGGATTGGGCAACATCTCCACAGAAAACAGCGGCGTACAAATAGCCGGGTTCAGCAACATCGCGATAGAAAACAGCGGCGTCAATATGGCATTGCTCAATATCTCGGCAACGAACAACGGTTTGCAGTTGGGCGGTCTCAATATAACGAGCGAAGAAGGGCGCGGGTTGCAAGTAGGATTGGTGAACATCAGCAGAAAAGAGGACATACGACAGTTGGGACTGGTCAACCTGAAGCCCTCCACGCAGAAAGAATACCAATTCACGGCAAGCAATACGGATGCTCTGAATGCAGGTATCAGATTTAAGAACAAATATACGTACACGCAGTTGGGATTGAGCAGTTATCATTTCGGCTTATCCTCTCCGTTTACTCTGAGCGGTGTTTTCAGAGCAGGGCTGTATCGTGCATTGGGTACTCGATGGGAAGTGTATGGCGACTTGGGGTACAAGCACATCGAGGCATTTCGCAATAAAAACGAGGGTAAACCGCGCCGTCTGTATGCCTTCCAACCACGTGTAGGTATCACTTACATGCCATTCGCTCGCTTCGGATTCACGCTTTCGGGCGGTTACGAATGGGCACGCACATACGGCAACGGTTATCAAAAGGGAAAAACCACAGTAGAACTGGGTATCGTCTTACGTTGAAACCTTTGGTAACAGACAAACAGCCAATCAGGGTCAAAAGGGATTTCTTTTGACCCTGATTTGTTTTTATGCCATATGGTTTGGGATATACAATGCCGCACCTGTGTTTTCGATGGGGAAACGGTGTCTTCGGTATATTGTTTCACTCCGAAAGAACCCTTGTAAAATCATTTTTTCGATGCAAAGAAAACAGCTCTATAATGCCTTCTCGACACGATTATGATGTTAACATTCTTTGACGCTGTTGCTATCGTGATAACAACATGTTCTCATCGCGATAACAACATGATGCTATCGACTTGACAACATGTTGCTATCAAATCGACAATATGTAGTCAATTTGAAGGGACGAGTTTTTGAGTTGACAAGTTACGAGGAGAAATGTTTTGCGTAAGCGAAACACAAGAAAAAACACGTTCATCAATATATGGCACGCGTTTCGTATCTTCGGGCAAATTTTCACATCGACTTGACAAAAGAAGAATATCATGACGAGACAAACGATATTACTCATTCAGCTGCTACTGTTGCTTTGCCCCCGACTTTTTGCACAAGGGATACAGGCAGAAAAAATAGAATTGAGTGGCAGCAAGCTGGAGAATTTCTATCGCATAGACAAGGGCGTGTACCGCTCCGAGCAACCCGACGAGGAGGATTTCAAGGCTTTGGAACGATTTGGTATCCGCGAAGTGCTGAACCTGCGCTATTGGCACAGCGACGACGATGAAGCGAGGGGGAGAAATCTGCAATTGCACCGCGTACGTACGAGCGCACACAATCTCGAATTGTCGGAACTCATCGAAGCACTGCGCATCGTGAAACAGCGAAAGGGCAACATACTGATACATTGTAAACATGGCTCAGACCGCACGGGAGCTGTATGTGCGCTTTATCGGATGGTTTTTCAGAACGTACCGAAAGCCGCAGCCATAAAGGAAATGAAAGAGGGCGGCTTCGGTTTTCATCGCATCTACCGCAATATCGTGCGCATGCTGGAAGAAGCAGACATTTCGCAGGTTCGCCAAGCCGTCTTTGCGGAGTAACGCCGGACAGTCGTGCGCACATACCATCTTCTCTCACCCACAAAGAACGAAACAGGGATTTCTATACAGCGCATGTGTGTCAGGGCTCGGAAAATCGCCCTTGCAAAAAGCGTTTCTTTTCTTTCGGGAACAGTGCCTTTTGTGTAACTTTGACACAGATTTGGGAAATGTTTCCTTTTTCATAAATACCTAAACACTATTATATTAAGTAGTATTGTATGATTCTATTTTTTCAAACGCCTCACAGTGTTATCGCAACGGCATCCGACCGTGCACTCTCTCCCCAGGACTTAGACAAATTAGCGTGGCTTTATGATGGAAAACTCTGCAACGAAGACGAACTGAAAAACCGTTATTTCATCGGTCCCCGCAGAGAAATGGTAACACCATGGAGTACCAATGCGGTGGAAATAACCCTCAACATGGGTATCGAAGGCATCACGCGAATAGAAGAATACTTCCCTGCCAAAGACGAGAAAGCCGTGTACGACACGATGTTGCAACGCCTTTACAAAGGATTGGGACAAGACATTTTCCACTTCGATATAGCTCCGCAACCTATACGCTTCGTCGAAGACATAGAAAAATACAACGAAGAAGAGGGCTTGGCACTCTCCAACGAAGAAATCACTTACCTGAAAAAAGTGGAAAGCGAACTCGGACGCCGACTGACAGATTCGGAAGTCTTCGGTTTCGCACAAATCAATTCCGAACATTGTCGACACAAGATATTCGGAGGAACATTCGTCATAGACGGCGAAGAAAAAGAGTCTTCCCTCTTCCAAATGATAAAGAAGACCACGCAGGAAAACCCCAATCGCATCATCTCTGCCTACAAAGACAATGTAGCCTTTGCCGAAGGTCCCGTAGTAGAACAGTTTTCTCCCGCAGACCACACCACATCGGACTATTTCGTCATCAGAGATATAAAGACCGTGATTTCCCTGAAAGCGGAAACACACAACTTCCCCACCACAGTAGAACCCTTCAACGGTGCTTCCACCGGTACGGGTGGCGAAATACGCGACCGTATGGCAGGTGGCAAAGGTTCTTGGCCCATCGCAGGCACGGCGGTGTATATGACTTCTTACCCACGCACAGAAGAAGGTCGCGAGTGGGAACAAACCCTCTCTCCCCGTCCCTGGTTGTATCAGACACCGGAACAAATCCTCGTCAAGGCATCGAACGGCGCTTCCGACTTCGGTAACAAGTTCGGACAACCGCTCATTTGCGGTTCGGTACTGACATTCGAACACCAAGAGACAAGTACAGACACGGTGTACGGTTACGACAAAGTCATCATGCTGGCAGGCGGTGTGGGCTACGGCACGCAACGCGACTGCCTGAAAGGCTCGCCCGAAGCCGGCAACAAAGTTGTGGTATTGGGTGGCGAGAACTATCGCATCGGTTTGGGTGGCGGTTCCGTATCGTCTGTGGAAACGGGACGTTATTCCTCCGGTATCGAACTCAATGCCGTACAACGCGCCAATCCCGAAATGCAAAAACGTGCCAACAACGTGGTGCGCGCATTGTGCGAAGAGACACACAATCCCATCGTTTCCATTCACGACCACGGCTCTGCAGGACATGTCAACTGCTTGTCCGAATTGGTCGAAGAGTGCGGAGGCAAAATAGACATGAGCCGTCTGCCCATCGGCGACGAAACACTCTCGGCAAAAGAAATCATCGCCAACGAATCGCAAGAACGCATGGGATTGCTCATCGACGAGAAAGCCATAGACCATGTACGCAAGATAGCCGAACGCGAACGCGCACCGATGTACGTCGTAGGCGAAACAACAGGCGACCATCGCTTTGTTTTCGAGCAGGCAGATGGCGTACGTCCGTTCAACCTCGCAGTAAGTCAGATGTTCGGTTCTTCGCCCAAAACTTATATGATAGACCGCACGGTGGAACGCACATACAGCAATGCAAGTTACACCAAAACACAGTTGGACGAATATCTCACACGTGTGCTGCAACTCGAAGCCGTCGCTTGTAAAGACTGGCTGACCAACAAAGTAGACCGTTCGGTAACGGGAAAGATTGCCCGACAACAATGTCAAGGCGAATTGCAATTACCGTTGAGCGACTGCGGTGTAGTAGCTTTGGATTATCGTGGCACGAAAGGTATCGCTACTTCCATCGGACACGCTCCGCAAGCAGCACTTGCCAATCCCGAAGCCGGTTCCGTATTGGCTGTGGCAGAAGCATTGACCAACATCGTTTGGGCACCGCTTGCAGATGGATTGGACAGTGTTTCGCTTTCTGCCAACTGGATGTGGCCCTGTCGCGCGCAAGAAGGAGAAGACGCACGTCTTTACTCGGCAGTGAAAGCCTTGTCCGATTTCTGTTGCGACCTTCAAATCAATGTACCTACGGGTAAAGACTCGCTTTCGATGACACAAAAATATCCCGACGGCAGTAAAGTGATATCTCCGGGTACGGTCATCGTTTCCGCAGGCGGCGAAGTGAGCGACGTGAAGAAAGTCGTATCTCCCGTATTGGTCAATAATCCGAAATCCACGCTTTATCATATAGATTTCAGTTTCGATGCATTGAAGCTCGGAGGCTCGGCTCTCTTCCAATCTTTGAACAAAATAGGCAACGAAGTGCCCACCGTATGCGAACCGGAATACTTCCGCGATGCTTTTCTCACACTGCAAGAATTGGTCAACAAAGGTTTATTGCTGGCAGGACACGATATTTCGGCAGGCGGACTTATTACCACTTTGCTCGAAATGTGCTTTGCCAATACGGAAGGCGGTATCGAAGTAAACCTGGACAAATTGCAAAGCGACGACTTGGTGAAAATACTCTTTGCCGAAAATCCCGGTGTAGTGGTGCAAGTAGCAGACGAACACAAATCCGTATTCAAGAAAATCATGGACGACAACGGCATCGGCTACCTTCCCATCGGTAAGCCTTGCGAAGAACGCCACTTGCTCGTATGCAAAGACGAAGCGGAATATCTCTTCGGTATCGACCACTACCGCGATGTATGGTACACATCGTCCTACTTGCTCGATACCAAACAAAGCATGAACGGCTGTGCCAAACAAAGATTTGAAAACTACAAAGAGCAGCCCATAGAACTGACATTCGACCGCTCGTTCACAGGTAAGCTGTCGCAATACGGTTTGAACCCCGACCGTCGCACGCCGAGCGGTGTGAAAGCAGCGATTATTCGCGAAAAGGGCACCAACGGCGAGCGCGAAATGGCATACATGTTACACCTTGCCGGCTTCGATGTAAAAGACGTCACGATGACAGACCTTATCAGCGGTCGCGAGACATTGGAAGACATTCATTTCATCGTGTATTGCGGTGGGTTCTCCAATTCGGACGTATTGGGTTCTGCCAAAGGTTGGGCAGGAAGTTTCCTCTACAACCCGAAAGCCAAAGAAGCTCTCGACAAATTCTACGCACGCAAGGATACACTTTCGTTGGGCGTATGCAACGGCTGTCAGCTGATGATGGAGCTCGGACTCATCATGCCCGAAGATAAAAAGCGCGGCAAGATGCTGCACAACGACTCGCACAAGTTCGAGTCCAACTTCGTAGGCGTCACCGTACCGATGAACCGTAGCGTATTGCTGGGTTCGTTGAGCGGTTCGCGCTTGGGTATTTGGGTAGCACACGGCGAAGGGAAATTCTCACTGCCTTACCCCGAAGACCACTACAATGTAGTGTTGAAATACTCTTACGACGCTTATCCCGGCAACCCGAACGGTTCCGATTACAGCGTGGCAGGTATTGCATCCGCAGATGGTCGCCATCTGGCAATGATGCCTCACTTGGAGCGTTCCGTTTTCCCCTGGCAGAATGCCTTCTACCCGGCAAACCGTAAAACGGACGAAATAACTCCGTGGATAGAAGCCTTCGTCAATGCCCGCCGTTGGGTGGAAACACATCGCTAACCTCCACTGCAAAGAAACAAGCTCCTCTCTCTGTCGAAGTCGCGACAAAGAGAGGAGTTTTCTTTTTGAAGTCACTGTTTCACGATAGAAAAACGCTTCGCAATGTCTTCTCGATGCGATTATGATGTTAACATTCTTTGACGCTGTTGTCATCGCGATAGCAACATGTTCTTATCGCGATAGCAACATGATGCTATCAACTTGAGTACATGTTGTTATCAAATTGACTATATGTAGTCAATTTGGAGTTCTAAGTTTTTGAGTTGACGAGGTACGAGGAAGAATGTTTTGCGAAGCGGAAATCCAATACTTGAACAAGCCAGTTTCCGCATAAACATCATACCAGAAGAAAATAGAGAGGGGAGATACTTTGTTGAGGCACAGATTTATCTATAGCAAAGTAAAAACCATCGCCCAAAGCACGTCCATTAGAAACACCTTTGCTCAAATCAAATTATTAAACCCAGCATTTGTCCCATGATACACCACCTGCGGCTCACTCCTTTCTCATCTATCACTTTTGAAGAGTTTGTTGGAGAATTGAGAGCAAACGCTTATCTTTGATGTTAGAAAGAGGATGGTTACTCACGTCTCCCGATTTTTGTATTTCAGGAACAGACGCAAGTAGTCGTCCTTTTTCTATCTCCGTCAAAGCGTGGTCATAATATTTATTGCCTTGACTCTAACCTGTAACCATTGTCTTTCGTTCAGTTTAGTGGGGTTTCCATTCGGAGCTTTCATGTATGTGCCATTCTATTCAGCATTCGTCTTTATCTGTGCTTCCTGACTTAGAGGTCTTATGGTTTTATATACATTAAAGTTTTATCGTAGTACTCGAAACTTTGTATTCTTTTCTTACCGCCCGTAAAACAAAACGAGAAGCCGATGCGTTCGACTTCTCGTTTCGTATATGACTGTTTTCGAGTATTCAACAGAGTGCTTTCAAATCGTCCACGATGGCTACATGCGGATAGGCTTCCAATTCTGCACGCGAAGTGGTACCGTGTAAAACACCGCAAAAGTCTATGTGAGCGGACTGAGCCGTACGCGCATCTATCGCACTGTCGCCGATGTAAAGACAATCGTTGGCGCAGTGTAGCGTCTTGATAGCAATGAATACACCTTCGGGCGAGGGTTTGTGTTCTTTCACATCTTCTCCGCCGACGATGAGGTCTACATACTGCATACAATCGTATTCTTCCAAGAAAGACTGGATACGGTAACGATATTTTGTAGAAACGATACCGATGTATGCGCCTTGCGTTTTGAGCGTTTGCAACACTTCGCGGGTTTCCGGAAAGAGAAAGGTGTTGAGGTTCATCACTTCGTCTGCGTATGCCACGTATTGTTTCTTCAGTTCCAATATACGTGCCATGTCCGTGATGCCTGTCATCTCTGCAAAAGACTCTTCGAGCGTCTTGCCGATGGTGCGCTTGATGGTATAAGGGTCTACATTCGTAAAGCCGTTGGCTTGCAACACATGGGTATAGCATTTCACGATACCTTGCGACGAGTCTGCAAGCGTGTAATCGAAGTCAAAAAGATAGGTATGGTATTTGCGAATCATATCATTTTTATTTGGCGAGCAAAGATACGCCAACTTTTCGGGAGACGCATGTTCCCCGATACTAAAAACGAAGCCTCGCAGCCTCAATTCACATACACCGTCTTGAAGTATTCTTCGAACCAAGCACGCGCTTCTTGCAATTGAGCTTCGGTATTGTGATAAACCGCACCGAGTTTGTATTCCCAACCCAACGCTTCATACTTGTGTACGCCGAGCGTGTGATAAGGCAATATCTCTACGCGCTCTATCATCTTGTAATCTTTGAAATGCTCGCCCAGTCGACGAATGTCTGTTTCGTAAGCACTGTATCCCTGCACCAACACGTAGCGCAACCACATAGGTTTGTCGTGTCTTTCGAGCCATTCGGCAGTGCGCAATGTTTGTTCGTTGCTACGGGAAGTCAGCAATTTGTGCCGTTCGTTATTGAATTGCTTGACGTCGAGCATCACGAGGTCTACCAACGAAAGAAGTTCTTCCACATCCCTGTTCCAAATACTACCGTTGGTATCTATACAAACATGAAAACCTTCGGCTTTGAGAGCTTTCACGAGTGGTACCAACGCTTTGGCTTGAAAAGTAGGTTCGCCACCGCTGAAAGTTATACCCCCTTTCTTACCGAAAAAAGGACGCTGACTGATAGCCATATTCATGATTTCCTGCGGGTCGGTGAGTTTGCTTTTGCCCGTAGGGTCGATGGTGTCGGGATTGGCACAATAAAGGCAACGGAAGTTGCAACCTTGCAGAAAAACCACCAATCGGATACCGGGACCGTCGTAAGTACCGAGAGACTCGTAAGAATGTACTTTGAGCATTGTCTGTTCGGAAATTGACAAACGTATTTGTTTTGTTCGTAAACAGCCGAAAAGTTGACAAGGATTTCGACGAACTACTCTCCTCATCAACTTGTCGACTGATAATCTTAATATCTAAAGAAACCAACTACATTCTCTGATGGAAACTGCGTGAAATAACCTCCAACTGATGAGCGCGGCTCAAGCGAATGAAATTCACGGCATATCCCGATACGCGTATCGTGAGTTGCGGATAATTTTCGGGATGTTCCATGGCATCTTCCAGCATTTCACGGTTCAGCACGTTTACGTTCAGGTGATGTGCGCCTTTGCTGAAGTAACCATCCATCATACCCACGAGGTTTTCGATGCGACTTTCCTTGTCCACGCCCAAAGATTTAGGCACGATGGAGAATGTGTTGCTGATACCGTCTTGCGAAGCACTGTAATCCAGTTTGGCAACAGAGGAAAGCGAAGCGATGGCACCTTTTTCGTCGCGTCCGTGCATCGGGTTCGCACCGGGTGCGAATGCCACACCTTTGGCTCTACCGTCGGGAGTGGCACCCGTTTTTTCGCCATACATCACATTGGAAGTGATGGTAAGAATGGAAAGCGTAGGTTGCGCGTTTTTGTAAACGGCGTGTTTCTTCAATTCTTCGTTGAAGAACTTCACCACATCCACGGCTATGCTGTCCACACGGTCGTCGTCGTTGCCGAAGCAGGGGAATTCTCCTTCGATGTCGAAGGCTTCGGTCAATCCGATGTCGTTGCGTTTCGCTTTCACTTTGGCGTGTTTGATGGCAGAAAGCGAGTCTGCCGTAATGGACATACCTGCCACACCGTAAGCCAGATTGATGGCATGATGCGTATCTACGAATGCCATTTGCGCACGTTCGTAATAGTATTTGTCGTGCATATAATGAATGATGTTCATCGACTCATTGTAAATACGGGCGATTTCTATCAATACTTTCTTGTAGTTTTCGTACACTTCGTCGAAGTTCAGCACATCGCCTTTCAATTCGGGAATGCCTTTTACCATGAGTGTGCCGGTGATTTCGCAACGTCCGCCATTGATAGCCAACAAGAGCGATTTCGCCAGATTGCAACGCGCACCGAAGAATTGTATCTGTTTGCCTATTTCCTGATAAGAGACACAACAAGCGATACCGTAGTCGTCCGAACGGCGTGTAGAACGCATCACATCATCGTTTTCGTACTGTACGGACGAGGTGTCGATGGACACCTGTGCGCAGAAGTTTTTGAAACCTTCGGGCAAGGAAGGACTCCACAATACGGTCATGTTGGGTTCGGGCGAAGGACCCAGATTGTACAATGTCTGCAAGAAGCGGAACGAAGTCTTTGTCACCTTTGTTCTGCCATCGTTCAAGCGTCCGCCTATGGCTTCCGTCACCCAAGTGGGGTCGCCTGCAAAGATGTCGTTGTATGCCTGCATGCGCAAGTGGCGTACCATACGAAGTTTTATCACAAACTGGTCTATCAATTCCTGTGCATGAAGCTCGTCTATCAATCCGTGTTCCATATCGTACTGGATATAGATGTCGAGGAAAGAAGACACGTTGCCCAGCGACATCGCGGCTCCGTCTTGCTCTTTCACTGCGGCGAGGTAAGCCATATAGACCCATTGCACAGCCTCGCGCGCATTGGTAGCCGGTCTGCTCAAGTCCAATCCGTATTGTTCGCCCAGTATTTTTATCTCTTTCAAAGCCTTGATTTGTTCTGCCACTTCTTCGCGCAAGCGTACACGTGCTTCGGTCATGGGACCCGTCAGGTGTTGCAAGTCATGTTGTTTCGCCGCGATAAGACGGTCGATGCCATAAAGTGCCAAACGACGGTAGTCGCCGATGATACGACCGCGAGCGTAGTTGTCGGGCAATCCGGTGAGGAAACCCAACGAACGGAACAAGCGAATCTCGTCGGTATAAACATCGAACACGCCATCGTTGTGCGTTTTGCGATAATGCGTGAAGATGTCACGCACGCGTTCGTCCACCTCAGCTCCGTTTTCACGGCACGCTTTTTCCACCACTTGGAAACCTCCGTACGGTTTGATGGCACGACGCAAAACCTCGTCGGTCTGCAAACCTACGACCACTTCGTTGTCGCGGTCTATGTATCCTGCAGGAAAAGCGGTGATGGTAGATATGGTAGCAGGGTCGAACGAGCGAACGCCATTGTTTTCGCGTTCTTCCTTCAAGGCTTGCAAGCATTTTGCCCAAACGGCTTTGGTCTTTTCCGTAGAACCTTGCAGGAAAGAAGCATCTCCTTCGTAAGGAGTGATGTTGAGTCTCACGAAATCGGGCACATCGATATCATTGTTCCAATGTCCTTCTTTGAATTTCGGTGTCATAAGAGTTTGTTGTTAGGTTTTGATAATAAAAATCCGTGATTAAAATCGATGCAAAAGTACGCCCCCTACCTATATCGGTCAATACCCATAAATAGGTATTTTGCAATATAGAGTTTACAAAACGGGGAGATACTTTTGTATCATCGGTAGTAAACGGGATATCGACAGAGACAGTGCGGAACAACGACTTTTCTTACAGACAAATCACTTTTCCTCGTAACTCGTCAACTCAAAAACTTAGAACTTCAAATTAGCAACGTGCCTTTTTACTCCTTATTATATATAAGAAAAAAGTATCCTCCTCGTAACTCTTCAACTCAAAAACTCGCCCCTTCAAACTATCTATATATTGCCGATTTGATAACAACATGTTGTCAAGTCGATAGCATCATGTTGCTATCGCGATAAGAACATGTTGCTATCGCGATGACAACAGCGTCAAAGAATGTTAAC
>JBGXXU010000127.1:0-4228 GCA_041814865.1 Phocaeicola sp.
ACATTCTTTGACGCTGTTGTCATCGCGATAGCAACATGTTCTTATCGCGATAGCAACATGATGCTATCGACTTGACAACATGTTGTTATCAAATCGGCAATATATAGATAGTTTGAAGGGGCGAGTTTTTGAGTTGACGAGATACGAGGAGAGATGTTTTTTCCTTATATAATAAGGAGTGAAAAGGCACTTTGGCAAATCGACTACATGTTGCCAAGTTGAAGTTCAAAGTTTGAGAGTTGACGAGGTACAGAGGAAGTGTTTTGCATAGCGGAAATCCGAGAATTGAAATACCTTTCTTTTTCCTTATTATATAATAACAGTTTGAAGTTCCAGGTTTATGAGTTGGAGAGATACAAGGAACGCACTTTTTCTTGCGCAAGCAAAACAGAAGTAAAAAATGAAAGGCTAAAGATGCAGTATTCGCAACTGCACGATACACAACACTAATACACCACTTTCACAATTTCATTCGGCGAGTGAGGGCTTCTGATTTTCCACTCTGCAGGATAGAGATTGTTGGCACGATTGCCGATGTTTTTCATGAACCCCAAGATATGCCCGTCGTAAGTCACCGCAACGTAACCGCGAGGTGTATCTGCCGGCAAGGTAAAACTTTCTTTTCTCAGATAAGCAAGTGCTTGTTCGTAATCGAGAGACACAAGCGGGAAGCTACACTTATCCAACGCTGTACTCATTGCCAATCCGTGATGCGGGATGAAGTCTTTTCCTTTGCGTTGTGCCAAAGGAATACCGGCATGCAGGATGTATAAGTATTGACGCAAAGAAGACAGCAAGGGTTCATAACGCGAGGGAAAAGCACTTATCGTTTCGTCTGTTTCCTGAAAAACGTAGCGCGCAGCATCTTTAATCCATGCTTTTATTTCTGTGGGAATGGGTTGTGGACGAGTTTCTTTTTGCTTTTTCGACTTCGGTTTGCGTATATCCGATGTGTTGGCAACATCGCCGGTCTTGCGAATTATCGCCATAAAGAAACCTTCGCCTTCCGTCTTATGTGGCAGGAAACGATAAACCGATAAGCCGGCACCCGATAAATCACCCGTAATACCCCATTCTTCTTTTATCGCAAGAGGAAGAAGTTCGCCACCAAGCGTATCGCAAATCCAACGTACATTCTCTTCGTTCTCTCGCAGGTTGTACGTACAAGTACTGTACAATAAGATACCGCCCGCTTTCAATGCACCCCAGATATCTTCTACGATACTGCGTTGACGCTTCACACACAAGTCCACGTTTTGTTCACTCCATTCGTCTATGGCATTTGCATCTTTGCGAAACATCCCTTCGCCCGAACAGGGAACATCAGCCAACACAGCGTCGAAAACCTCCGTCAAAGCAGAGAAATCCGCAGGTGCATTGGCAGTACAAATCGTATGAGGATGTCCCCATTTCAACAAGTTTTCGCTCAATATCTGTGCCCGTCCGCGTACATATTCATTGGCAACCAGCAAAGAGTCGTCGCTCAACAGCTGTCTCAACAATGTAGACTTACCGCCCGGTGCCGCACAAAGGTCCAACATACACACATCGCCATGAATGTAAGTCTTGACTGCTTCTGCGACAAACATCGAAGAGGCTTCCTGAACATAATAACAACCGGCATGAAACAGTGGGTCGAACGTGAAAGCAGGACGTTCTTCCAAATAAACTCCCTTTTCGCACCATGCCACCGAACGATGCGACAATGCCATCGCAATTGCTTTTCGCTCGTTTATGCGAAGACTGACCGGCAATGCGGTCGTGTCCAATGCTGTCAAAAAAGATTCGTATTCCTCCGCAGGCAGACATGTACGCATCTGTTGCAAGAAAGCTTGTGGTAAATTCATGATACGTATTTAGGATTCGAATGGTTTTCTGTAAGTACATCCCTCTTTCCAGAGCGAACAACCGTAAGCCATCTTTCCTTTGATGACTTGTCCCTTTCCGCAAACGGGACAAACCGTGCCGACGATATCGACAGTGGTCTTTTTCTTACTTACTGTTTTTTCTGCCTTAGGTTTGGCAGTACGTTTAGAGGGTTTCTTTTCTTCTACCGGTTCTTCGGAGAAAATGCTGACACGCCGATTGCTGTTGTCGCTCAACACCGTATTGACGATTTCCGTCACCATCGTTTTCAGTTCCGAAAGAAACGTGCCGGCATCATACTGACGACGTTCTATCTCGCGAAGTTTCTTTTCCCAGATTCCGGTCAGTTCCGCAGATTTGAGCAACTCTTCGCGAATGAGTTGTACCAGTTCTACACCGACGGGAGTAGCTATGAGGTTCTTTCTTTCCTTGCGAATGTATTTTCGTTTGAAAAGCGTTTCTATGATATTCGCACGAGTAGAAGGTCTCCCGATACCGTTTTCTTTCAAGGCATCGCGCAACTCTTCGTTGTCTACCAGCTTTCCTGCCGTTTCCATAGCACGCAACAACGTGGCTTCGGTATAAGGTTTGGGCGGTTGTGTCCATTTCTCCAACAAATCGGGAATATGTGTTCCGCTCTCTCCCACCACGAACGCCGGCAACGTACGTTCTTCGTCTTGCTCTTTGTTTTCGTCTACCTGCTCGGCACCGAACACCACTCGCCAACCTGCTTCGAGTATCTGCTTACCCGTAGCTTTGAATTCCACATCACTGGCTTTTCCCAATACGGTCGTGGTAGAAAATTTACAGTCGGGATAGAATATGGCGATAAAACGCTTTGCCACCAAGTCGTAAACATTGCGCTCCATATCCGTCATCTCTCGGGCTTCCATCCCCGTAGGAATGATGGCGTGGTGGTCTGTGATTTTACTGTTATCGAAAACCTTTTTGCTTTTCAATAGTTTCGTACCTGTCAAGGGAGCCGTCAACGCAGCATAACCTTTCAACCCTTCCAATATACGAGGGCACTTGGGATAAATATCATCGCTCAGGAAAGTGGTATCGACACGCGGATAAGTGGTCAGTTTCTTTTCGTAGAGCGACTGTATGGTTTGGAGAGTCATCTCTGCAGAATAAGCAAACTTCTTGTTGCACTCCACTTGCAAAGAAGTCAGGTCGAAGAGTCGGGGCGGTGCTTCCGTACCTTTTTTTGCCGATATATCCGTGATGGTAAAGTCGCTGTCTTTGACAGTTTCGAGAAAATCGTAGCCTTCTTCCTTCGATGAAAACCTGCCTTTCGTCGCATTGAATGTAGTATCGCGATACACGGTCTTCAGCTCCCAATACGCCTCGGGGCGAAAGTTTTCTATTTCTTGCTGACGGTGTACGATGAGTGCCAGAGTGGGCGTTTGCACCCTGCCGATGGAAAGTATCTGTTTGTTTTGCCCGTATTTCAAGGTATAAAGTCGTGTGGCGTTCATTCCGAGCAACCAGTCGCCAATGGCACGACTGACACCAGCTTCGTACAACGGCTGAAAATCAGCTTGGTCTTTCAGTTGTGCAAAGCCTTCGCGAATGGCTTCTTCCGTGAGCGAAGAAATCCACAAACGTTTGACGGGACAATGCACACCGGCTTTTTGCATCACCCAACGTTGTATCAATTCTCCCTCTTGCCCGGCATCGCCACAATTCACTATCATGTCTGCTTTTGCGATCAAGCCTTCTATGACTTTGAATTGCTTGTCTATTCCTTTGTCTTCTATCAACTTGATGCCGAAACGCGCCGGTATCATGGGCAACGCCGAAAGGCTCCACGTCTTCCATTGCGGAGTGTATTCCTGCGGTTCTTTGAGCGTACAAAGATGCCCGAATGTCCATGTCACTTGGTATCCGTTTCCTTCCATGTATCCGTCGCGCTTGGTTTTAGCACCTATCACCTCGGCTATTTCCCGCGCCACACTCGGCTTTTCGGCTATACAGACTATCATCTTCTTTATCTATGGTGTGCAAAGTTAGAAAAAAACATGTCCGAATATCTTTTTCACGACAAACCGACCGTATAAAACATGTCATTCCGACAGAAAACTCCCTTGCATAAATATACAGAAAACGCCCTCTTTCTTGCATATTTATACAGTGTCACGCATGTGTTTCGGTACCAAATTCGATTGCTACGCAATGATTCCCCGGTCCGAAAAAGCCTCGAAAAGTCGCTTTTTTGATGCGAAGAAAACACGTCTACGATGCCTTCCTGATGCGATTATGATGTTAACATTCTTTGACGCTGTTGTCATCGCGATAGCAACATGTTCTTATCGCGATAGCAACATGATGCTATCAACTTGCGTACATGTTGTTATCA
>JBGXXU010000128.1:0-4806 GCA_041814865.1 Phocaeicola sp.
ACGCTGTTGTCATCGCGATAGCAACATGTTCTTATCGCGATAGCAACATGATGCTATCGACTTGACAACATGTTGTTATCAAATCGGCAATATGTTATCAGTTTGAAGTTCTAAGTTTGAGAGTTGACGAGGTACGAGGAGGAAACTCTTTTCTCCTATATATAATAAGGAATAGAGATACGCCTGCTTGTCCCGTTAGCAGGGCATGCTGACAGCGTTTGTTGTTGATATTCTTTGACGTGTCGTACAGGTTGATGCGCGTGCCACGTATCAAATCCACTTACACAACATGGTTTTTGTTCCAAGCATAGTATGGAAAATAAGATGACATAAAAAAGACGTGAGTTCGTTGTGATATCGAACCCACGTCTTGTATTGTTGACGTAAGAAACATGCATTATTTTTTGTCTTCTGCTTTCTCCAGTTGTATACCGATTTTCATACCATCGTATTTCTCCAATAAAGAGTTGGCAATGGCAGTTTTTGTGTCGGGCTTTTTCAATGTTGATGTGAGTTTTGCCGTAGCTTGAGAGGCTTTCAATAATATGCCGGCATCCAGCAATAAGCTTATCGTACCTGTACCTGCCCGACTTACTGTCGGTTTCAGATTGACGATACCGCTTTTGAAAATCAACTGTTGTGTAGTTGCATCGTACGTATATTTTCCTTTGCTGTCCTTACCTTTATAACTTACGGTATAGGTACCGTCTTCGTGGAAAGTATAAACGCTGCCTTCTTTGAAACCCAATTTTGAAACCCACTTCTCTACTTCGTCTTCTACTTTGGCTTCGGCCACCACACTTCCGGCTTTTGCCAATAGATTGTCGCTTTCGAGTTTGCAATCCACGCCGGCGTATTTCCATGTGCCTACTACCGAAGATACGTTTTTTCCACCGAGCTTCTCGTTGACTGTCTCTTTTACTCCCCTGATTATGGAGTTGAACGATTGTGCTTGTCCTGCGACAGGCATACTCAATAAAAACGCGAGTATCCAATGTTTGTAACTTTGCTTCTTCATATTCAAACCATGTTTAAGTATCTGAAAAACGTTGCCAAAGGTAGCCAATCTTCTTACCTTTGGCACTTAAATATGGATAAAAGATGAAAATAGCTTTTCTGGTGGTAGGCAAGACAGTAGAGAAAGCATACGTCGATTTGATAAACGAGTATGCAACACGGATAAGTCATTATATCCCTTTCGAGATACAGACAATCCCCGAACTGAAACAAACGAAAAGCCTGAGCCGCGAACAGCAGAAAGAGCGCGAAGGCGAATTGATTTTGAAGTCTTTGCAAAACGGAGATTATGTGGTTCTGTTGGACGAAAACGGAAAAGAGCACCGCTCGGTGGAATTTGCCCATTGGATAGAAAAGAAAACACATACGGTAGGCAAACGACTGGTTTTTATCGTGGGAGGTGCTTATGGTTTTTCGTCGGCTGTTTATCAGGCTGCGCAGGAAAAACTCTCTTTGTCCAAAATGACATTTTCTCATCAAATGGTACGTTTGTTTTTCGTCGAACAACTTTACCGCGCAATGGATATTTTGAATGGTGGACCTTATCATCACGAATAGTCTATCCATAGGACAAAAGCATGAGACTGTGGTATTTGAAAAAAGTAGGCTGAAGTGTGCTTAGGCTGTACTTTTTTATCTATTTTTGTTCTTCGGTAATACAATGAACCATTAAAATCCTCACATTTATGGAAAAAAGAAGCTTAGTCAGCATTGCCGATAGTTCGAAAGAAAAAATCCTTTACTTATTGGAAATGGCAGCGGAGTTCGAGAAGAAACCCAATCGACATCTGCTCGACGACAAAGTGGTGGCAACACTCTTTTTCGAGCCATCTACCCGTACTCGTCTTAGTTTCGAAACTGCTGCCAATAGATTGGGCGCAAGGGTAATCGGATTTACCGACCCTAAAGTCACGAGTTCCACCAAAGGAGAATCGCTTTACGATACCATTATGATGGTGAGCAGTTATGCAGACATCATAGTCATGCGTCATTTCCTTGAAGGAGCCGCACGTTATGCCAGCGAAATAAGTTCTGTTCCCGTAGTCAATGCCGGCGACGGAGCAAATCAGCACCCCTCGCAGACAATGCTCGACCTTTATTCCATATACAAGACGCAAGGCACACTCGAAAATCTTCATATATATATGGTAGGCGATTTGAAGTACGGACGTACCGTACATTCGCTTTTGATAGCCATGTCGCATTTTCATCCGACCTTTCATTTTATTGCTCCCGAAGAATTGAAGATGCCCGAAGAATACAAAACTTTCTGTCAAGAGAAAGGCATACCTTACCACGAACATACGGAATTCGATGAAGATGTAATAGCCGGAGCGGATATCCTCTATATGACACGTGTGCAAAAAGAACGCTTCACAGACCTGATGGAATACGAACGCGTGAAAGATGTGTATATCTTGGACAAAAAGATGCTTGCTAAGACGAAAGACAACTTGCGTATATTGCATCCGCTTCCCCGCGTGAACGAGATAGCGTACGACGTGGATGAAAGTGAAAAGGCTTATTATTTCCAACAGGCACAAAACGGTTTGTATGCTCGCGAAGCTATACTCTGCGATGTGCTAGGCATCACATTGGAAGAAGTAAAAAAAGATACCAACCGATAATACCGTAATACGATGAACGAAAAGAAAGCATTACAGGTAGCTGCCCTGAAGAACGGGACAGTAATAGACCATATACCTTCGGACAAACTCTTTGATGTGGTAAATCTGTTATCGTTGCATCAGGTGCAAGCACCTATTACCATCGGTAACAATCTCGAGAGCAAGAAGCACGGCAAGAAAGGCATCATCAAAATAGCGGAACGCTTCTTGTCGGAAGAAGAAATAAACCGTTTGTCCGTCATCAGTTCTTCGGTGAAACTGAATGTTGTCAGAAACTACGAAGTCGTGGAGAAGCGCGAAGCTACATTACCCGAAACGTTGAAAGGTATCGTGCGTTGCAACAATCCTAAATGCATCAGTAATAACGAGCCGATGGCTACTTTCTTCCATGTGACAGATGCGGACAAAGGCATATTGCGTTGCCATTATTGTGAAAAAGAACAAAGCATCGACCATATCAAACTTGTTTAAGGTATAGATGAAAGAAGATTGGAAACCGGGTACGCTTATTTATCCTTTGCCTGCCGTACTCGTCAGTGTAGGTGCCATTCCCGAAGAGTATAATCTTATTACGGTAGCTTGGACAGGGACTATTTGTACCAATCCACCGATGTGTTATATCTCCGTCAATCCTATCAGACATTCGCATGCCTTGTTGATGAAAAACATGGAGTTTGTCATCAACTTGACTACGGAAGACATGGCTTTTGCTACAGACTGGTGCGGTGTGCGCTCCGGAAAGCAATATCATAAATTCGAAGAAATGCATCTCACGCCGGGTAAGGCGTCGATGGTCAATGCACCTCTCATCGAAGAATCGCCTCTTTGTATAGAGTGTCGTGTAAAAGAAGTTCTTTCGCTTGGTTCGCACGATATGTTTATAGCCGATGTCGTCAATGTGAAAGCCGATACACGTTATTTGGATACGGAAACAGGTAAGTTCAATTTGGCTAAAAGCAATCTTATCGTTTATTCGCATGGTCACTATTATACGTTGGGCGAGGAAATAGGTAAATTCGGCTGGTCTGTTCAGAAAGAAAAGCAGAAGTAAATAATAATGTGTGACAGGTTGTCGAGAGATTTGCTTTTCATGTGAAGGAAAAACTTTTGGACGGCAAATATGTTTACCTTTGCTTGAAAGACGAAGAAATGGAAAGTAAAACAGTCAAAAAAAATACGCTCTCACACGAAAAAACGATGGTGGAGCACCTCGGTATAGAAATCACAAAAGTGGAGGACGGATATGTAGAGGCTACCATGCCGGTAGATGAACGTACATGCCAGGTTTTCGGTATACTCAATGGCGGTGCAAGTGTAGCATTGCAGGAAACTGTTGCAGGAGTAGGCTCTGTGTATTTTTGCGGTGAAGATAAAATGCCTTGCGGGTCGCAAATCAGTACAAATCATTTGTCTACGGTAAGAGTGGGCAACGAAGTGAAAGCCATCGGACGTATTTTACATAAAGGACGTACTACGCATGTTTGGACTGTGGATGTAGTAGACCCGACAGGAAAACTTGTCTCTACCTCTCGTGTCGTGAACATCATCGTAAAGAGGAAAGTATGAATACGTCGTTTGTACTTTATCGCAGACCCGACGAGCAAGAAGTACATTGTTTGCAGCTGGGACATCCGCAAACCTTACATTCCATCGCAGAGTTGAATGGACAGTCGGGTTTTGTGATGGCTCCGTTTTATATAGACGACACATATCCCGTAAGACTTTATCCTATATTGAAAGAATATAATGGTTGGAAACAGATAGAAGCAAGCGAATTGTTGTCGCTTGTAGATACGTCTCGTGTTCTTGTTGGGAATGAAAATGCTGAGATTTCGGGAAAAACTTATGGAGACGTGTATGACTTATTCATGAGAGAGCTTACTGTCGGCGGATTTAGTAAAATAGTTCTTTCCGATATACGTCGGCTTCCTGTCAAACCGGATATTTTTCTGACTTATAAACAAGCCTGCCGAAATTTTGATACGATGTGCGTCTGCTTGTTGCATCTCGAAGATTGCGGTACATGGATAATCGCTTCTCCCGAATTACTACTCTCTGTAAACAGAGAAAAAGGGAAAACCGTTGCTCTGGCAGGTACGAAACTCCGACAACAAGACGTAAATACGTCATGGGACGAAAAGAACATCTGCGAACAGTCTAT
>JBGXXU010000129.1:0-8824 GCA_041814865.1 Phocaeicola sp.
AAGCTGTTGACTTACAAACCCGAAACTGCTCTGTTCCTGGATTATTGAGATAATAAAATATGAGAAGAGTTTTGTTTTTGCTGAGTCTGCTTCTGATGAATGTTTGTATGCTTTCAGCGCAGACGATAAAGGGAAAGATTTCGGACAAGAAGACCAAGAAACCCGTAGAACAAGCCTTGGTCAGAGCTTTCTCCGAGAAAGATGAGTTGGTGAGCTATACTTATACAGATGAACATGGCGTATTCTCCATAGCAAAAAACAACTCTATAACGAAAATCAATATATCTTGTTTAGGATATGAAAGTATCGTATTGCCTTTTGCCGAATTCGAAAAGCACACACACATCTACCTTAGCGAAGGACTGTTCAATCTGCGAGAAGCAGTGGTTACTTCCAAGCGAATAGAAAAGAAAAACGATACGATAGTTTATTCCGTGGCAGGATTTGCCATGCCCCAAGACAAAAGTATTGCAGACGTATTGGCTAAAATACCCGGAATAGAAGTCAAGACAGATGGAAGAATAGAGTACAACGGGTCGCTTATCAATAAGTTTTATGTGGAAAACATGGATTTGATGAACGATAAGTATACTTTGATAAGCAATAACCTGGACAGGAAGAAAGTGAAAAAAGTAGAAATCCTTCAGAACCATCAAGCCATTTCCGTATTGCGGGGAAAGAAATTCAGTGAACAAGCTGCCATCAATCTCGTGTTGGAAGATAATGCCAAACTGAATTGGACAGGAACCATAGATATAGGATTTGGATACAACGAAAAAGAACATTTACTCTTGCACGACAATCGTCTGTTGGCAATGATATTCGGAAAAAAGAAACAGCATTTTTCCATCTATAAAAGCAATGATACCGGAAAGAATATCGCATCGGAAATATATGATGTCATCTATCAACGACAAAGAAGCTTGGGAGAAGAACCCGGCATATTATCCGGTTTTTCTTTCGGAATTCCGCACTTATCTTCGGACAGATATACCTATAATCAATCTCATCTTTTTGCGTCCAATCATTTACAACGAGTAAGAAAAAATGCCGACTTACGCACGCAAGTCAGTTACTTCTACGACGATAAATCGGGATATAGCGAGTTGGTTACCGACTATTTGCTTTCTGCAGACAGTATTTATTCCACACGAGAAAGTTACCATACCCAAAAGATACAGAACAGAGTCGAGGCAAGTATCGGTTATGAGTTGAATAGCAATAAGTGTTTCGTAAAAAACAATTTGAAATCTTCCTTTGCTTGGCAGAAAGACAAGAGTAACTTGTATTTGAATGGTCGGAGTATGGATATGTACGTTGTTCCCGACAAGCAGTATTTGCAAAACGACCTGGAGTTGATTTTTCCCATTTCTTCGTTGCGTACGTTATCTATTACCTCTGTCAATGCTTATAATCGTATGCCGCAAGAATTGTCTACGATAAATGGAGGCGTACAACGAGTTGAGTATGGGAGTTTTGGAAGCTTCAGTTCTATGGAAATGAAGAATAAGATAGGAGGCTTTTATTTCAAAAACAAAATCGGGTTCGAGTATTATCGCCAATCTTTGGAAACTTCCCTGATGCAATTTTCCGGTAAAACAGAATATGTCGGAGAAAATAAATTGAGGAAAATCCTCCCCTCGTTTGCATCCGGTATTACCATAAAACGAGGAGATGTGCAATGGGAAGCGGATATTTTGCTGAAATGGTGGAATCTGAACACTTCAATAGGGGAAAAATCCGTTTTGCTGCCGGAATGGAGAGCTTACATCCATTATGACTTGAATGCTATGTCCAGCTGTTCTTTCACGTACAGACATCAACAAACGTTCATGGATTTGAGGCGAATGTATCACATACCTTATTTTTCCGGTTATAGAAACATGACGATTGGCAATTCTCTGATTGACAACACACCTTCGCATAGTTTCTCCTTTTATTATACATATACTCATCCTGTCAAAGGCTTGTTTTTCTCCGGCTCTTTGAGAAGTGATTTTACACAGAAAAAGTCGGTGTTGAAAAGCGAGGTAATGGATGGAAACATCTTTTTGACAACCGTTGTACCGGCAGATTATATGCGAAAATCCACCCAAGTGAATGCGCGAATAAGCAAGTCCAATTCATGGTGGAAATCTATTTTCGCATTGAGCGGCAGTTATAGTTATACAAAGGATAAGCGTTTACGTCTTGATGCTTTATCGGACATGAGCCAAAAGACTTTCGTCGGAGTTTTTTCAAGTTCGTTACGTCCGGCATATTGGCTTTCCGTAGATTGGGAAAGCAGGGGAACCCATCATCGAATAACGGGAGAAGGAATTAGGTCTAAAACAACCAACTTGCAGCATAAATTGGGTTTGCATTTTGTATTGAGCAAATCTTTGTCCTTGAGTCTGAAAAACAATTTGATGCAATACTTGGAATTGAACAAGAAAGTATTCTTTGCAGATGCCGTGCTTGCATTCAAACAAAAAAGATTTGAATTGGAATTGGTAGCAAGCAATTTATTGGGAAAGAAAACATTCGTACAGGATATAATAACGTTTGATTATAGTGTGATAAACAGGACTGTAATTCGTCCGAGAGAAATCATGGTCAAGATAGCATTCGGTTATTGAGCAGAAATACCTGCCGAAAATGATGTTTCTTTCAAAAGTTCCCGATACGGAAAATCATCGATATCCCGGTCTTTCGCACTCCTATCCCGACCTCATCAAGAAGCTATTCTGACAGCATTTTGTTGTTAACATTCTTTGACGCTGTTGTCATCGCGATAGCAACATGATGCTATCGACTTGACAACATGTTGTTATCAAATTGGCAACATGTTGCCAATTTGAAGGGACGAGTTTTTGAGTTGACAAGGTACAAGGGGAAGTGTATATTTATGCAGAAACAGTCGGTTTACTCACACGGAAAGTTCGGCTCGCTCCCACAAAAACTTGATACGAAACACTCCTAAAAAAGCGCGTTCCACCGATTTTGAGATATTTTTCTTCCACCATATATATTCTATCTTTGCGCAAAGTTTTGCGACAAAGAGAAACAGACAATGGAACAAACACTCAACGAACACAATAAGCAAGAATATCCTCCGATGCACACTTGCGAACACATCGTCAATGGAACGATGGTAAAACTCTTCGGTTGTACGCGTGCCGTCGCTTCACACATCGAACGTAAGAAAAGCAAGTTGGATTTTGCTCTTGCCACAGCACCCACCGAAAAAGAAATCGAAATGCTGGAACAGACAGTCAACGAAGTGATAGCGCGCAACCTGCCCGTGACCACCGAGTTCATCACACAAGCAGAAGCCACCACGCGGTTTGACTTGAGCAGACTGCCCGAAAATGCTTCCGAAACCGTTCGCATCGTGAAAGTAGGCGATTACGACGAATGCCTTTGCATCGGCACACACGTAGCCAACACTTCGGAAATAGGCAAATTCAAAATAGCCACACACAGCTTCGAAAACGGTATTTGGCGCATGAGATTTAAGTTGCAATAACATGGGGAAACGCAGGAAGAAGCAAAACAATCATTGGTTGCGCACATTGTTCATCGTGGGGATAAGCAGTTTGGGAGTTGTTTATCTGTATAATCATTTACAAGGCAAACAAGACACAGATTTGCATGCACAAACACGAGAAGAGAAACAAAGTACAGGCTTGGAAATCCCCGTATCGCAGACAAGCAGAAACCAACAAATCGTTAGACACAAAGCCATCACATTGTCCTACAGTTTTTTCCATCGAACCCCGTATTGGGTGGCTTGGAAGCTCACACGAGAACGAACAAAAGGAGACATAACGAGAAAGAGTAATTTCCAACCGGACCCGAAGCTACCCGAACCTCGTGTGCAGAGTTCCGACTATTCACGTTCGGGATACGACAGAGGACACATGGCTCCTGCCGGCGATATGAAATGGGATGAACAAGCCATGACCGAATCTTTCTATATGAGCAATGTTTGTCCACAAAACAAGAAGCTGAATAAAGACGATTGGAGAGACTTGGAAGAAGCTTGTCGCCGTTGGGCCAACAAATATGGAAGAGTGTACATCGTCTGCGGTCCCATCTACGAAAACAACAAACCCAAACGCATTGGCAAAAACAAAGTCGCCGTACCCGATAAGTTCTACAAAGTAATACTCATCGACAAGAAACAACCTTTGGCACTCGGGTTCGTTTTCAAGAACGAAGGACACCACCGACACTTGTCCCAATACATGGTTAGTGTAGACAATGTGGAAGATATTACGGGATTGGATTTCTTCTCTTTATTGGAAGACGAGATAGAGAACGAGATAGAAAAAACTATTCCTCCGCTTCCTTAGTCATCGTTGGAGGAAGTACGTATTGTCCTTTCTTCTGTGTCCAACAGGCATACGCCACCGCATGTCTCGGACAATGATGATAACATGCCAAACACATGGAACAGTCGTTCCCCCAAACGGGACGGCTGTTTTTCATTTCTATATTGTGTCGCGGACAAACTTTCGCACACTTCCCGCAAGAAATACAGGTTTTCTCCCATTTGAAACGACGGGGAGACATCAGAAACTTATTGAACAACGGACGAAGCACATAACTTTTCAAACGAGGAAAGCTTCCTTCGTGTATCTCAAAGCCTTTGTTCTTCGTGTATATCTGTCGGGCGATAACCTCAATTCTTTCTTTTGCCTTGCTCAGTTTTTCATTTGTGATTTCTTCCGTGTCCACATCGAAACCCGGCAAAGCAACATAAGTATTGGGCATCGTCAATGAATAACCGGCATGACACACCCATTGTTTCTTACGAAATAAGCGCAACAAAATATCGGCAGTCTTTCCCGTATCGTCGCCACAAGTACACACAAAATATAAGTAAGACGGTGCAACGACAGTTTGCAAACGGCGTATAAAGTGCATGATACGTTCGGGTGCAGACCACGCATAAACAGGAAAAACAAAACCGAGTCGTTCTTCTTTTTTCAAATCTATTATGCAGGGAAGTTTCTTTTCCTCAATGGAAACACATATATCATCGGTACTCTCTGCCAGCTTCTTCGCTACCCAAGCAGAATTTCCCGTTCCGGAAAAGTAGAATATCATATAGTCCTCAACAAAAAAAGAGCCTAAGCTCTTCTCAACCTTATAAAACAAAAAAGAAATGAACCGTACAAGAGGCGTGACGAAACTCCGAATGACATGTTTTGAGTGCTCACCTCCTTTGTAATCCACCGACATAAAGTTACCCGAAGGCGTGGCCCGCCATTGGAAGTAGAAGCTTGTCTCGGTATTTCAATTTAACTTGACGAGTTTCCCGAATCTGCAAGTACAGCTCATTTCCTTGAACAAAAGTAAAGAGTATTATCTAAAAAGCAAAGCTTTTGTTCCTTTTTATGCTTTCTACCCTACTCAAAGCGTATGGAGGTTGCAGGATGAATACGTGTTATCAAGTAAGAAGGAGCTATCAACATCAAAACGGAAACAATGAAAGTGACAATGTTTATCAGCAAAAACCAACCCCATCCGAACTCTATCGGAACAGCTTTCAAATAATAAATACTTGGGTCGAGCGTAAAAGGTTGCCAATAAGTCTGAACAGCAAAAAAGAGTAAAGCGATGAGATTTCCTAAAATCATTCCTCTACCAATCAAAAAGACTGCAAGAGTAAGAAACAACCGCCGTAAAGACGTGTTGTTTGCTCCCAACGCCTTGAGAACACCTATCATATTGGTACGTTCCAATATAATAATCAACAAGCCGGAAATCATCGTAAAGCCGGAAACACCTATCATCAGTACCAAAATAACCCAAACATTGGTATCCAAAACTCCCAGCCATGCGAATATCTGTGGATATACTTCTTCTACGGTTTGTGCAAGAAAGTGTTCTCCATCGGGCTGATTACGCAGATATGTCTGCATATCGAAGCGCACATCTTCTAATTTCGCATAATCCGAAATAGCCACTTCGACTCCTCCGAATTGTCCGTCTTCCCAATTGTTCAAACGATTGACCGTGTAAATATCGGTAATCAAAAAGAAATCATCGAAAGAAGGAATACCCGTCTGATAAATGCCTGTAATTTTCAAACGACGAGTACGTACGTTTTCTTCCAGATAATAAGTATCCAACTTATCTCCGACAGACACATGTAGTTTGTCTGCCAATGCACGAGAAACAAGTACGCTTTGGGAAGCCACTGTATCGGAACAAACAGGTAGAGTACCCTCTTCCAAATGTTGACGCAAAAAAGTCCAGTCGTACTCCTGTCCTACTCCTTTCAGCATCATGCCTTGAAAGGATGTTTTCGTCATTATCATACCGGCTTTATGAGAGTAGCGTTGAAGATGAGTCACATTTCGCTTTTCTGCCAACTCACGAAGTTGAGTACCACTTAAACGGATGGGTTCTATCTGATAGATGTTTTGCCCATACAAGCTTGTCAGCACTATGTCGCTACTCAGTCCGATAACTTTATTTCTGACTTGATGCTTGAACCCGAGCACGATGGCTACGGATACAAGCATCACAGCCAGACCTATGGCAATACCTGCTATTGCAATACGTACTGCGGGTTTGGAAACTTCTTTCTCCCCGTCTTTACTTTTATATATACGTTTTGCTATGAAATACTGCCAATTCATGATGGTTCAGATAACTATCGGGTACGTCCGGGATAAGCCTCCAAAGCTTTTTCCAACAAGAACAAAGCTCTTTCCAAATCGGCTTTCTTCAAGACGTAGGCAATACGTACTTCGTTTGTGCCTTTGCCAGGTGTAGAATAAAATCCGGTAGCGGGTGCCATCATGACGGTTTCGCCTTCATAAGAGAAGTCGGAAAGACACCATGCACAGAATTTATCGCTATCGTCAATAGGAAGACGAGCTATGGTATAGAATGCTCCCATCGGCATCGGAGAGAAAACACCGGGAATGCGGTTCAATCCTTCTACCAAACATTGACGACGTTCAAGGTATTCGTCGTAAATAGCTTTTCCATAAGCTTCCGGTTCATCTATAGATGCTTCTGCTGCTATTTGTCCCAACAAAGGAGGACTCAAACGTGCCTGACAGAACCTGAGCACAGAGTCGCACACGTCTTTGTTGCGACTAATCAAAGCACCGATACGGATACCGCACTCCGAATAACGCTTGGAAACAGAGTCTATCATCACTACATTTTCTTCTATACCTTCCAAGTGACAAGCTGAGATATAAGGAGTACCGGAATAGCTGAATTCACGATATACTTCGTCCGAGAAAAGATACAAGTCATAACGTTTTACTATATCGCGCAGTTTTTCCATTTCTTCGCGCGTATAGAGATAACCAGTGGGGTTGTTAGGGTTACAAATCAAGATAGCTTTGGTACGTTCGGTAATCAAAGCTTCGAATTCGCTTACCGGTGGTAAAGCAAATCCGTTTTCAATCTTCGTAGTGATGGTCTTTACGGTTACACCGGCAGAAACGGCAAACGACATATAGTTGGCATACGTCGGTTCTGTGGTAATCACTTCGTCACCAGGGTTCAAACAAGCCATGAAAGCAAACAGTAAGGCTTCCGAGCCACCCGTTGTTACGATGATTTCGTCCGGTGTCAGGTTGATGTTATACTTGGCATAGTAAGTCACCAACTTGTCGCGATAGCTTTTATACCCTTGGCTCGGACTATACTCCAATGTTGTACGACCGATGTTTCTAATAGCGTCGAGAGCTGTCTGAGGAGTCGGTAAGTCCGGTTGACCGATATTCAAGTGATACACTTTTGTTCCTTTTGCTTTAGCTGCATCTGACAGCGGCGTCAACTTACGAATAGCTGAAGCAGGTACTCTGATACCTCTTTCTGAAAGTTTTGGCATAATACTGATTTTTGAGTTAATTGTTAAGTTGGAGTATAGAATGGAGATTAGGGCAAAGCCTTTATCCTCCAAATAATCTTTTCAGGAAAGTTTTTTTCTCATATTTTGGCGAAAAGCCGTCGACATATTCCAGCAAGTTGTTCAAAGAGACATTGTGGACAATGAGTTTGTAAATCACTCCCCAATCCAACATGCCGCCCACATTGCGGTCGTCTATAAACATATCTGCCTGCAGTTTACGAGAATAAGCCTTATGGTCTGTTTCTTCTTCGGGATAATTACGATTGACAGCATAAAATTCCAATCCTTTCGCACGACAATATGCTACGGCATCGTCCAACAATTCGCCCTCACGAACACTCCATAATATCAGTTTGTGTCCTTTTTCTTGCAGGCGCAACAATGTTTCTATGGCAAAAGGAATAGGCTCTCCTATTTCAGGATATTTGTGCTTCACGATTGTTCCGTCGAAGTCTACTGCTATTATCATAAATTTTAGTCAATGAATATAGGTGCAAATATAGAAGTAAGTTTGCAAGATTGTAATATAGTTACAAGCATTTTGAGATGTACTTCCTGCAAAAGATACTGGTTCGGAGCTTTCATCGCGATACTTGATAAAGAAATCTCATCTTTGCATCATAAAATTGATATACGGTATCGAAGCAACTTCTATGTAAAAAGAAAAAGCATCTGCTATTGGGGGTATGATAAATAACAAGAAGGCAGTTTGACACGTGTTACGAAACAAAGAATATTAACGTAGCAATCGCATCGAGAAGCCATTGTATTCAGCATGAAAATCCTAAAAATCTCGTGCGAACCCATATATTCACATTACAACAAAAACAATAGAAATATGAAGAAAGAAAAAGCACCGAAAACAAATGTTGCCCGCTTATTGGACAAAGCACAAATAACATACGAACTCATCACTTACGAAGTAGACGAAACAGACCTGAGTGCTGTTCACGT
>JBGXXU010000130.1:0-5382 GCA_041814865.1 Phocaeicola sp.
GTTCTGACGGCATTTTGTTGTTAACATTCTTTGACGCTGTTGTCATCGCGATAGCAACATGTTCTCATCGCGATAGCAACATGATGCTATCGACTTGACAACATGTTGTTATCAAATCGGCAATATATAGTCAATTTGAAGGGACGAGTTTTTGAGTTGACGAGGTACAAGGAGAAGTGGTTTGCGTAGCCGACTTGAGTGCCCCGTTCGCGGAAGAGCTGTGCTTCCAAGCAAAAAACTCCCTCAAGCACAACACTTTTTGCTTTATTCACATTATTTTTGCAGCAGTTATGGCACACGAAGGAAAACAACGGAAAAAAGTTGCAGCCACAGAGCCACCGCGCAAACACAAATTGGGCTGCCTGATGAGTGACGATGAGGCACGCCTTGTCGACGAATATCTGAAAAAGCAACGCATCACCAACCGCAGTCGGTGGTTGCGCGAAACGGTTATCGCCTTCATTTACGAATCATTGGACGAGGGACATCCCACGCTTTTCAAAGAGCACGAAATGCGCCGATGAACACACCGCCGGACGATACCTATTATATGCGACAGGCTCTGCTCGAAGCCGAAGCCGCAGGAGCACGAGGAGAAATCCCCATCGGTGCCGTAGTGGTATGTCGTGGGAAAATCATCGCACGGGCAGGCAACGCCACAGAAGCTCTCAACGATGTGACCGCGCACGCCGAAATGCAATCCATCACAGCCGCTGCCGACAGTTTGGGAGGCAAATACCTGAAAGACTGTACACTCTATGTCACCGTAGAACCGTGCGTGATGTGTGCAGGTGCCTTGCGTTGGGCACAACTCTCTCGTCTGGTCTATGGAACAGCCGACGAGAAAGGAGGCTTCGAACGTTTCACACGTGCCTTGCTACATCCCAAAACAGAAGTTACCACCGGTGTGCTGGGCGATGAGTGTGCCCGACTGATGAAAGAATTCTTCCGCAAGAAAAGAAAATAAAAAAGTGAGCTCGCAACGATACGAACTCACTTTTCGTTTATAGGGTACACAGTCACGTCAAAGGACAAAAGAAGTCACCGCCCAATTGTTTTTCTCTCGCCATCCTTTGAATTTCAGTCCCAACTGCTCCGCTTTTTCACGTATAGCCGGAATATCCTCCGTATAAAATCCGCTCATCAACAAAACACTGCCGGACGACATGCACGCCACATATCTCTCCATGTCCGCAAGCAGGATGTTGCGGTTGATATTGGCAATCACGACATCGAACTTACCGAAGCCCTCCAACAAAGAAGCGTCGCCCAAGTGTACTTCTATCGCGTCCAATTCGTTGAGACGTATATTGTCTCGCGAGTTGTTCACGCACCACTCGTCGATATCTACGGCAATCACGCTTTTTGCTCCTTTCATACGGGCAAGTATTCCCAGAATGGAAGTTCCGCAACCCATATCCAACACGCGCTTTCCCTGCATGTCCGTATCCAGTATTTCAGCCAATATGGAAGCCGTAGTTTCGTGATGTCCCGTACCGAAAGCCATCTGCGGATTGATGACAATATCGTACGCCAATCGGGGGTAGTCCGTGTGAAAAGTGCTGTGTATCACACAGCGGTCGTCTATCACGATGGGGCGAAAGAAGTTTTTCTCCCACTCTTCGTTCCAGTTCTTGTCTTCGTGTTCGTGCAGCGTGTAGTGAATTTGCGTATCCTCGAACGGATAAGTTTCGATGATTTTTTTCAACTCCGCCTCGTCGAACAAAGACAGCGGTATGTACGCCCGCGTTCCCGCAACTTCGGGGACAAAGCTGTCAAAACCCATATCGGCTATCAAAGCCGACAACACATCCGTTCTCATCTCATCGCACGGATACAGCGTGAAGCAAACTTCCAAGTATTTCATATCTTTGTTCTTAGTATTCACGGCAAAGGTACGGCAAACTTCACGAGTTTGCACCTATACCTTGACACATAGTTAGCAAGTGTACTCCTCTCCTGCTCCCTGTTTTCTCGCGCAAACACTGATAAAATAGGGAAAGTCCTACACCGAAATAGGATTTTCGACTTTGGCAGAGTGATACTCCGCTGTATTTTTGTAGTGAGAAAAAGTATAACGGCAACGCATAAACTCCATTATATATGAAAACAAGAAACATAACCCTTATCTCGTTCGTTCTGGCATTGATGCCATGCTTTGTCATGGCACAAAGCGCAGACGACCTTTACTACATCCCAAAGAAAGTAAAGAGCGAAAAGACCACACAGACACAAAAGTCTGTTCTCTCGGAACGTGGTTCATCCGGCTACGAGACGTCGCAAGGCAAAACGGTAATGGTGCGTGATGCGAACGGCAATCTCCGTAACATAGACGAGTACAACCGTCGATATAATTCCCGTAATAATCGTTTCACCACGGCAGGCGATACACTCTACATCGAAGAAAAACCCTACGGCGAACGTGGCGAGTGGATAAACGGTTTCGAAGGTTCGCAAGACGATTACGAATATGCCATGCGTCTCATTCGCTTCCGCAATCCTCGCTATGCAGTCTCCATCAGCAGTCCGCTTTATTGGGACATTGTACACGGAGCCTTTGCGTCTTGGGACTGGAATGTCTACGACGACGGCTTCTACGCTTACGTATTCCCAAGATTCAGCAACCGTTTGTGGTGGAATTGGCGTTACTCATGGGGAGGTTATTATGGCTTCGGCTGGGGTAGCCCATGGTATTACAGCGGTTGGGGTTCGCCTTACTATGGCTGGGGAGGCTACTACGGTCATTATTGGGGATATCCTTATGACTATTGGGCACCTTATTATCATGGTTGGGGTAGCGGTTATTACAAACGTTACAACTACAATGACCGTCGTAACTACGAACGTGGCGGAAGCATCAATCGCTCATACAACGGCAACACTTACGACCGTCGCAACTACGGTTACACCAGAAGTACGGACATACGCAACAACAGTTACAACAGCGGCACACTGAACCGTGCAGAAGGCTATACTTCTCGTCCGCGTACAGGAGGTCGTGTCATCACTACCGACAATCAGAACATAAGCAGAAATACAGGCACAAGCAGATATGTACGCTCTACGCAATCAGGAACTACATATACACGCCCCAGCAGTACGCGCAGCGGTTCATACAGCGGCAACGGTGCCTTCGAACGAATGCAGAACAACGGTTTCCAACGCAGCTCTTCGTCAAGCAGTTTCTCGAGCGGTTCTTCTTCGAGTCGTAGCAGCTTCTCGAGTGGCGGTTCTTCTTCCGGTAGAAGCAACTCCGGCAGCAGCGGTTCTTCTTCGAGCGGAGGTGGCGCACGCAGACGCTAAACACAGTAACATATCAAACATGAGGAGTGCGGGCTTGTCCTGCCGACGGCTCGCCCATCCTCTTCTATCATTTATTCAGAACCAAAAACAACCAATATGAGATACAACATCATACTTTCGGCAGTGGCATTGTTGTCTGCCACTACACTCCAGGCACAAACAGCTTACGATGCAACACGCTATATGCATGGCGAACTCAATGGAACAGCCCGTTATGTAGGTATGGGCGGTGCAATGGGAGCATTGGGAGCGGATGTGAGCACCATGTCCACCAATCCCGCAGGAACAGCATTGTTTCGCAGCAGTACGCTTTCCATGACGCTCGGCTTCAACAACACGGGAACCAAAGCCAATTTCATAGGCAACTCTTTGCAACAAAGCAAGACCAGAATGTCTTTCGACCAATTGGGTTTTATCTCTTCCACGCACGTGGGCAATCGCGGTACTTTGCGTTTCTTCAACATCGGTTTCAATTACCAAAAGCGTAACAATCTGAACCATGTGTTTCAGTCTGCCGGCGTATTGCCCAACGGGATTTCGCAAACACAGCAAATGGTGACCATGTTGCAGGAAGCAGGTGTCAACACTGCCGGACAGGTAGACGATATCTACAATTACGGCCGTAAAGACGAAAAAGGAAATTATTACAAAGTACCCAATCCTTATAACAACATCAATTATCCCTATCTCGGTGTGATGGGCATTCGTACGGGATTGGTAGCAATAAACCAGACGACCAACGCCTTGATTGGCTTCAACGCAGACCAGTTCCGTTATGAAACGGCTGAAAGCGGTGGCGTACAACAATTCGATGTCAATCTCTCTTTCAATCTCAACGACCGAATTTATCTCGGTGCAACGATAGGCGGTTACAGCATAGACTACAACAGAGCTACGTTTTATAAGGAAGCCATCTTCTCCGGTAAACAACTTGCCGACGGAAGTTTCCAACACGAAGGTGCCTATATGCTGCTGAACGATTTCCATACCGAAGGCACAGGTTTGGACTTGAAAGTAGGTGCTATCTTCCGTCCGTTGGAAGATTCTCCGTTCCGCATCGGTCTGGCAATACATACGCCTACGTGGTATCAGCTGAAGGATATTTACACAGCTTACATGGAAAGCGACATCACTTACGACAGAAAAACGCTCAAGGAGGAAAATGTAGTCATCAAAGAAAATACACTGGACTATACCGATGGAGAAACCTTGCGCGAGTATTCGCTGACCACTCCATGGCGTTTCAATCTGAGTGCAGGTACCACATTGGGCGGCATCATGGCACTCGGCGCGGAATACGAATATGCAGACTATTCTTCGGCACGCCTGAAATATACGGACGGACAGAAAATGATATTCCAAAACGACTATATCAAGAGCAGTCTGAAAGGCGCACACACACTGAAACTCGGCTTGGAAACACGCATTGCTCCCGAATTTGCACTGCGTGCAGGTTATAATCTCACCACTTCGCTCTTCAAGAAAGAAGCCTTCAAAGCACTCGACCATAACGATATGCGCACGGACGTAGAATTTGCCAATACATTCGCCCGCAATACTTTCACGGTGGGTGCAGGTTACAGTGGCAAACGTTTCTATGCAGACCTGGCATATAAGTACGATACGACAAAAAGCGACTTCTACGCATTCTCTCACGACCGCCTTCCGGCAACAGAACTGACTACCGACCGTCATCAGGTACTTTGTACATTGGGCGTTCGCTTCTGACAAGGCAACACAAACTCTACATATTCGGCTTTACGAAGCCGCACCATTCTCGACTTCCGCACAGAACACGCTTCTCGTGCGGAAGTTTTTTTATCACAATGTTTTGTCGCTACGCAAAATACTTCTCCTCCTGCTTCGTCAACCTCAAACACGCTTGGAAGAGATGTGTGAAAGCATGGGAAAACGATACAGAAAAACAGTATTCTCCTTGTACCTCGTCAACTCAAAAACTCGCCCCTTCAAACTATCTATATATTGCCGATTTGATAACAACATGTTGTCAAGTCGATAGCATCATGTTGCTATCGCGATAAGAACATGTTGCTATCGCGATGACAACAGCGTCAAAGA
>JBGXXU010000131.1:0-12383 GCA_041814865.1 Phocaeicola sp.
CTGTCATAAGCCGGAGCAAACAAACGAAGCAGATTGAAATAACACATAGAACGTAAAATTTTGGTCTCTGCTTCAATGATAGACTTATCTTTCATTTGTATGTCTGTCTCCACCTGCACATATTTTATACGCTCCAACAAAACATCACAAAGAGCTATGGTATTGTAAAAAGAAAGCCATACATCGGTCGCAAATTTTGAAATGGAACTATCTTGCCAACGATAAAAATTCTGCAAATCCATATCTTTATTCGTTAGTGAATTGGGAGCAATGTCTGCTCCCAAAATAGAAAGTTCATATTCATAATGCGGATAACTCCGATAAGCAGAAGTGAGAAATGAACGTGCCGTGGCAACAGTCGTAATAGCATCCGGATCTGAAAACTGATCGGGAGGAGGTATATTCAACGAACATCCATTGAATATCACAGAAAACAAACCAAGACAAGCAAATTTTCGGAGAACAGCTATTCTCATATTAAAACAATGTTTTTTTAGAACGTACAGTTTATATTAAATGAATATACCGGTTGTAAAGTACCAGCCAGAGTTCCGCTCTCTGGATCAGATTCTTTGTATGATGTCCAAGTGAAAAGATTGGAAGCTTGAAAAGCCAATTTGGCATATTTTATAAATGGAAGATTTTTGCTCAAGAAACTTGTGGGTACACGGTATCGAAGTGATACCATCGATAATTTCAAATAATCACTCTTGCCGATGGTACGAGAATTGGCAAATAACTCCAAATTATTTTCCGCCGTAGTAGACGTATAGAATGGAGTAGGATAAACCTTATGCTCATCGCCTGTTTTGAACCACATTTTCCCTACTTGATTTTTTACAGCATTCTTATTTGCATCGTCTTTATTGCGCACATAAGTGTAATTAAAGCGTTGGACACCACCTAGTGTATAATAGAAATCTACGTCGAGATCAAAGGATTCATAAGACAAAGTAAAATTCAAACTACCTGAATAGGGTGGAGTGAGATGTCCTAGTGCGACCACATCTTCCGCTTTCAATATCTCCGTAGCCTGCTTTTCAGTACCATCGGGCTTAAGGAACACCGGATAACCGGTAAGAGGATTTATACCGAGCGATGTGGGACCATAAAGCATATCATAAGATTTTCCCACCTCATAATCGGGTATCAAAGCATCTTCAGAAGTATAAATTTTATCCGCATAATAAAGGTCAAGTACCTTATTGCTGTTGTAAGCAATATGCGTTCCTACGATGAGATTCCAATCCTGCGTATCCAATATACGTGCATTCAAGCTCATTTCCACCCCTCTGTTTTGCAATACACCGATATTACGTTTCAAGACGGTAAAACCTGTGGACGAAGGGATGGGAACATCAAGTAAAGCTTGATCTGTACGACGATTGTACCAGTTAAAGTTGAAAGATAGTTTCTTAAACAAATCAAAGCTGAAACCTAAATCCAAGGAACGAGTTTGTTCCGGCTTCAAATCTGCATTATAGAGCATAATCAACTCAAGCGGACGTTGGTTTTCATATGCATGAGTGGTATAAGAAAAGCTAGCTATCGTAGACGAAATAGAAACTCCGTTCAAATTGGCAGTATAGCCATAAGAAGCTTTCAGATTCAGATTGCTGAGAAATCGATTATTCTTCAGAAAAGCATAATGAGTAGGTGTCCATCCGAAACCTACAGCCCAAGCTTTATTCCAACGTTTATCTACCGGTAATACCGAGGAAGCATCCCATTTGCATGTGGCATAAAAGTCGTAAGTATTATCATAGGTATATCCCAACACAAGACCGATACCGAGTTGTGCATTCTTGTCGCGAGTGCCGTTGACATAAGGTTGTCGATTACCACGCAATGACTGATTGATGGCTGCAGCCGAATTGATTGTACCGACACCATAACCACGCATTAACACATTATCCATATTATATAGATAATAATCGGTATTGGCCCCCAATGTCAAATCGTGCTTTTCGGAGAAAGTACGATTGTAAGTCGCACGGATATTCGTGGATACATTGGCTGTGGTATTTTTGAACTTAGTATAAATACCTCGCTCTATTTCAGGGATACCGTAACGTGTTTCCGAATAAGCCGTGGAAGGAGTAAACTGAGAACCCTCTGTCAATAGAAAGCTGAGACCGGCAACAGCAGTAATATCCAATCCGGAGAAAGGAGAAAGCGTAAGGCTACCACTAACACCGAAATCCTTATCACTGTCTTGTGCACTATATTGGTTCATGATGTCTTGATAAGTACGCCTGGGGAAAGAATACAGTTGTCCGGTAGTTTGTTCGTAAGGATTGAGGTCGTAAACCAAAGACGTAGGACTAAAGGTGGTTCCATTGGGAGTTTGGGTACGAGCATATCCTCCATTGACACTAAGCAATAGATAACCTAACTTTCCCAATTTCTGGTCTATGTTCATACGCATACTCATACGTTGCTTATCATTACCAGGTATACGTCCACTCTGATAAGTATAATTGCCACTCAAATAATAAGTAGTGTTTTCACTTCCACCACGTATACTGAGATTATGTTTATGGTATAATCCTGTATGCATCAGCTGCTTGAACCAATCGGTATTGATGTTGCGCAATGAGTCCAACAGCATCTTTCCTTCCGCTATCATCTTTTGGAGGTCGGGAGAATTTGAAAAATACTTATTATAATAATCGGCACTGTAACGATATCCAGGTGCAGCATCATTTTCCAAAAGACGTTCCAATTCCAGCTTCTCATCGGAATTCATCATGGCAATGCCACGTCGCCCTCGCGCAGTAATCCCCATACTCATATCATAAACCGTCATGACATCGCCAGTAGAACCACGTTGTGAAGATATTTCGAGTACACCATTGGCTGCCTTTACGCCATAAAGAGCACAAGCTGCTGCATCTTTCAATACTTTTATATCTTTGATATCAGAGGGATTCAGATTATAGAAAATTTCGGCACTGATGACTTGACCATCCATCACATAAAGTGGTTCATTGGTAGTATTTCCTCTTCTCAAAGAAGCATTACCGCGAACACGGATTTTCGGTGCTACTCCTAAATCACCGACATTCGTAATAGTCAAACCCGGTACCATACCTTGTAAAGCTATTCCCATATCTATCATAGGCTTTTGCTCCATACGTTTGACATCGACGCTTTGTACCACACCCGATTTAGCACGAATGTCTATCTCATTGATATTTGTTTTAGCAGTAACCGTAACCATGGAGAGTTGCTGCAAATCCTCCTGCAAAACCACGTCCAAACGAGCTTGTCCTTTATAAATCTTCGTCTGTTTCTTCATCCCGATAAATGAAAAAACCAATTCGGCACCATGATGTACATCCCTCAATACATACCGTCCATTTATATCGGTTGCAGTTCCATTATTTGTATTCTTTACTACAACAGAAACTCCCGTCAAAGGTTGTCGCTCCGTATCATAAACATATCCGGAAACTTCGTTCTTCCCGTTTTGTGCTACAGCTACTAAATTGATATAGAAAAGGATGAGGGTTATCGCAGTCTTGCTCCATCGCATAAATTTCATTTTTACTTGTTCCTGAGGATAAAACGTGCGTAAAAGTATAGCACCTCCAAAGTATCCACAATACCTAAAAATTGCGATTTTTCATTCCTCTCTCCTCAAGCAATTCTTGTGCAAACAAGCAAAAAACTCTTTCTTTGTTCCACAAAACATCAAAAAAAACAGTTATGGATTTTATAGAATTAGCTCGACAGAGATATACCACAAAAGCCTACGATGGCTCTGTATTATCGCAAGATGTCATCCACGAATTACAGGAAATACTGCGCCTTTGCCCCTCTTCCATCAACAGTCAACCGTGGAAGTTTGTCTTTGTTTCGGGTTCGAAACTAAAAGAGTCTCTGGCAAAAACTTCGTTCTTCAACGAAGAGAAAGTACGCAAGTCTTCTCATCTGGTGGTCTTTTGCGTACGCAACAAAGTAGAAGAATTTGAAACCTACCTCACCGAAAAACTTTCGCAGAGAGTCATCGATTATTACAATAGAATGCTGAAACCTCAAGGTGATACCGCCGTACAACACTGGATGGAGAAACAGGTTTATGTGGCATTGGGTTATTTCCTCACGGCTTGTGCCGAAATGGGAATAGACTCCACACCTATGGAAGGTATAGATACTGCAGGATACGACCGCTTGTTGAATATAGACGGTTATCGTACACTCTTTGCCGTAGCCATAGGAAAGCGCGAACCGGAAGACAGCAATCAGCCTTCCATCACTCCCAAATGGCGTTTACCCAAAGAAGATGTCATCGTGGAGCGTTGATAAGGTGTTAGGCCAAATACACACGCCCTTGAAGTTTCGAACTTCAAGGGCGTGTGTATCTCGTATCAGAACAACCCTTCTTCTCATTTGCTAAAGGTTTTACATTAACCCTTTCATATATTACATGCAAATAAAAAAGCCACTCCATCAACGGAGTAGCTTCTTTCCCATTTTTAACCATTAAAGAGTTATCTTGCGATTATCCCAAGTGAATTGCTTCTGAAGGGCATACATCTGCGCAAGAACCACACTCAGTGCACGCTGCTGCATCGATTGAATAAATGCTTCCTTCGGAAATAGCTCCTACGGGACATTCATCAATACAAGTTCCGCAAGCGATGCAATCATCATTAATTACGTAAGCCATATTCTTTTTGTTAAGTTAGTTATTAGTTATTACCACTATTGTTGGTACAAAGATACAGCCCGAAGACTAATCTGCAAGGCATAGATAGCAATTTCAATTCAATTTATATATGTTCTAAATTGATTTACTTCATCAATGACTTGTAAATAACTTCCTGTATCCGAGAACGTATGTTCAACTTACCGAGTGCTGTTCTGCCATAAACCATCGGATAAATGCGGTTGCTCAAAAAGACATAAACCAAACCATTATCCGGGTCTGCCCAAGCACAAGTCCCCGTAAAGCCCGTATGTCCGAACACCGATGCAGGTGCGTCCGTTGCGCAAGGACTGTTTTCGGGATTACGTGCATCGGGCTTATCGAAGCCCAAGCCTCTGCGACTGCTTTTCGACTTGAAAGTCATGAAAAGCGTACAAGTAGTACGACTAAGGTAACGCTTATCACCCAACAAGCCTTTATTCAATAACATTTGATAAACAAGTGCCACATCTTGTGCCGAAGCGAACAAGCCTGCATTACCTGCGATACCACCCAAAACACTCGCCGCCTCGTCGTGCACATACCCCTGCAAAGTACCACGTTGCAAGAAATCGTACTTCACGGTAGGTGCGATATTCTCTTTGGAGAAACGACGAAGAGGTGCGTATGCCATGTATTGCAAACCCATCGGGCGATAAAACTTCTCATCCAAATATACATCCAAAGGACGGCCACTTACAGCTTCCGCCACTTCTTTCAGAAGCATGAAATTGATATCGCTGTACTTATAGGCATTGCCTTTAACGGGCAACTGTGCGATGGCTTCAAGCACATGAGCATGAAAAGAAGGAGTCACGAACATACTGTCTGCCATTTGTAAAGTATGCTGTTCCGTACGAACATCGGACACCCATTCTTTCTTGAATTTATAAGTCGTGTTGGCGTACATCTTTTCGTCTATGGGCAATGTATGATTACTATCGCGTTTTCTCTTAAACAATCCTCCTTTGCAAGTTTTCATGTCTATTAATTCCTGATAGAAAGGGTAAGATGCCGGTAAACCGGACTCATGCAAGAGCAAACTTTGTATCGTAATGTTTTCTATATCCGTACCCTTAAAGCGAGGCAGAAATTTGCCGACAGGGTCTATCAATCCTATTTTGCCTTCGTCGTAGAGTTTCATGATAGCAAGCAAGGTGCCCGTAGTCTTACTCAACGAGGCAAGGTCGTACATTGTATTTTCCGTCACGGGTTTCCGGCCTTCGTATGTCAAATGACCGTAGTTCTTATTGAAGATGGTATAACCGTCGCGCATCACCAAAACACGACAACCGGGATAAGCACCGGCTTCTATACCCTCATTGGCAATGGTATCTATCGTCGCCAAAACCCTGCTATCCATGTTCAAATCTTCCGGCTTGTAGATAACAGTTGCATTCGGGTCGAGTGTCACACCCGTTCCGAAAGGAATGTCTGCCAAAAGCGGAACAGACAAACGACCGTCCACCCTGTCTTTGTTCACAAGAATATCCGCAACATAATCTGTCACTGCGCGGTCTGCACTGTGCGCCCATATGGCAGCTGTACTCTGAGAACAGGTACGTGGTAAAGCATTCCAAGCATTAGCATCGGAAAAGACCACGATAACCGTTGGTTTTTCTGAAGCCAATTGAGAAAGAAAGTCGTCATAACTTGCCACATCATTATCCGAAACGGCAACTACCATTCTTTGTGCAGGGCGCAAACGCTCTTTCACGCTTTCTATCGAGTCGGCTCTAAAATACACCCAATTGACATCTATATATTGACGAAGCGATTGATAAAAGGCATGTCCTTCTGTAGCAGACGGAGCAATGGTAAGCAATGCCGTCCCCGATTGCGAAAGGTCTAAAGGCAAAAAGAATTGCGTATTCTTCACCACCGTGACAGCAGCACGTTGCAATTCTTTGCGCAAAGTCTTGGTTTCCGCTGTTTCGAGTTCTTCTACCGCTTTCATGGAAACAGGCAGAGGACGCTCGGACAAGCCCAGAGCATATTTATAAGTCAATATCTTTCGACAACGTTTGTCTATCTCTTTCTCGCTGATTTCTCCCGCACGAACTGCCGACAGTATGGCAGACACACCTTTGCCCAAATGTACGGGCGACAGCAAGAGGTCGTTACCTGCGAGGAAAGCCTCCACGCAAGTTTGCTCTGTAGCCGGAACGCCACGCATTTGCAAAGCATCCGTAAATGTCAAACCCGAAAAGCCCAACTCCTGATGCAGTAACTTATCTATTACATCGGGAGAAAGAGAAGCAGGTTTCGTTCCCAATTGAGGAAGATGAAGATGTCCTGTCATCATACCGCTGACACCGGCACGAATAGCAGCTTTGAACGGATAAAGCTCTATGCTGTCCAAACGTTCACGAGAGAATTGCAAGACAGGAAGCGATTTGTGCGAATCCGTGTCCGTATCTCCGTGTCCGGGAAAGTGCTTGCACACGGCAAGCACACCACCGTCTTCCAGTCCGCGTGCATAAGCTACCACCTTGCGAGCTACCAAAGAAGGGTCGCTACCGAAAGAACGAATGTTTATCACGGGATTGTCTGCATTGTTGTCCACATCGGCAACAGGTGCAAAATTTACATGAATACCCAAGAGTCGGCACTGTCGAGCCATCTCACGACCGTAACGGTAGATGAGTGTATCGTTTTGGATACATCCCAACACCCTGTTGCGAGGAAACGAAGGTGTGCCTTTCAAACGCATGGCAGGTCCCCATTCACCGTCGAATGTTATCATCAAAGGTATATCCGTCTTGGCTTGCACGGCATTGACCATCGTGACGTGTTCTGCTACCGTACCACCCGAAAAGAGTATCCCGCCTATTCCATAGTCTTTGATGACGGAAGCCAACGCTTTTTGTTTTTTCTTGGCGGTACTGAGGTCTGTATGATAAACGAACAGTTGTCCTATCCTTTGCTTCAGCGAGAGTTTCTGCATCGTAGCGTCTACCCATCGGCGACATGCCGCAGTGTCTTTGATGTGCGACAGTATATTTGTCTGTGTCTGCGCCTGTACCGTCCATGTCATGAACAGCAAGGTCACTGCCACCAGCCATTTCTTACTATGTTTCATCTTTTCTTATTTCTTTTTGAGTTCGAGCGTGATTTTCCCTACATATACCGAACTTTTACCCATTTGCTGTACACCGACAGGTTTTCCATCGGCATTGTCGTAATACTTTATGGTTTCGAAGAAAGAGTGCGAATGTCCTCCCAACACCACATCTATATAACGTGTGTTTTGTATCAAATTCACATCATTGTAATCGCCAAGCATCCAACCCAAGTGCGACAGGCAGATGATGACATCGCATTTTTCTTTGAGTTTCAAATGCGTACTGACTTCCTGTGCACGCCGAACAGGGTCTTGAAACTTCACGTCGCCATAATTCTCTCGTGCCACCAAGCCTTCGAGCACAGTTCCGACACCAAATACACCGATGCGCAATCCATTGCGACGCAATACGACATACGGCTTCACCAAACCTTCCAGCACCGTACCTCGTACATCGTAATTGGCACAAACGATGGGAAACTTCGCCATTCTGAAAAGCCGTGCCATGTTTTCCAAACCGAAATCGAACTCATGATTGCCGATGGTACAGGCATCGTAGTTCATCTCGTTCATCGCGCGGATTTCCACTTCTCCCTTGAAGAGGTTGTAATAAGGTGTACCTTGCGAGAAGTCACCACTGTCGAACAGTAATAAATCCTTGTGCTTTGCTCTTTCTATTTCCAAAAAAGAGGCACGTCTCACCAATCCGCCTTTCCCGGCAAAGAGCGTATCGCCGAAGGTCGTGGGATAAGGGTCTATACGACTGTGCATATCATTGGTATGATAGATATACAACGTCTTTGTGCGTTGTGCTTCGACCGTATGCAAGCCTGCACACAGCATTACTGCTATATATATAATGTATCTTTTCATCGGAATAAGCTTTTAGAGTACTACGATACGTCCTTCGATAGCTGCCGTCACAGGCTTTCCCTGCTGTTCCAGAGCACGAACGTATTCGAAAAACAAATCGCGCAAAGTGATTTTTCCGGGAAATTCTTTTTTCTCGCTTTTCAAGAAAGCCAGCATCTTGTCATTTCCTGCTGCCAAATAGTCTATCGTAGCGACACGATAAGTCTTCTGCGAGTCTATGGGCTGACCGTTTACTTCCACCGAAAGCAGTTTGCCGTCTTTGCTCATTTGCATGCGTGCGCCGCTCAATCCTTCGCCTCCCACCATGGCAACCTGTTCGAAAAGTTCTTTCAACACCTCGCCTTTCATCGTAGCCACACAAAGACAGTTTTCAAAAGGTGCTATCTCGAATATATCGCCGTAAGTGATTGCGCCTTTGGACAAGTCGCTACGGATACCGCCCATATTCATAATGGCAACATCTACGGATTGACCGCTTTTCTGTTCCGCACTGACGAAGAGTACATCTGCCATCAGATTGGACATCGGAGATTCCGGACGATAACGGGAATAGTTTCCTGCGGAATGCCCTATCACAGGCGACATGATACTGTCTACTTTCTGTCTGTAAGCCGATACGATGGCATGAGTTCCGGCATGTTGCTTCGCATCATAAACGGCAGTGATGGGCATCGCCACGCCGGAACTCCCCGACACATAGAAGCCACTTTTACAACTGCTCAATGCCAAAGCCGTCAGCACAAATGCACCGACAATGGGTTTCACAATACTTTTTTTCATATGCTTCACTGTTTAGAGTGTCCAAAAGTAGGGAAAAAAGAGCAGAAAAGAAAAGAAGCATCCTGAAGGCGAAGAGAAACGTGTGGAGATATGGCAATCTCGTCGCACCTCGTCAACTCATGAATTTTGAACTTCAAATTAGCAACATATAGCCGATTTGATAACAACATGTTGTCAAGTCGATAGCATCATGTTGCTATCGCAATAAGAACATGTTGCTATCGCGATGACAACAGCGTCAAAGAATGTTAACAACAAAATGCTATCAGAACAGCTTCCTGACGGGTTTGAAAAAGGAGTGTGACAGCACGGCAGCAAGTGCGTCACTACTCCTTATTATATTAAGAGAAAAAGGGAGGGGAGAATTCTGTCGGAATAGAGAAAAACAAACTCTGTGCTTCTACTTGCAGATGCCTACCGCGTGATATTGTTTACTTCTTTGATGACGGTCTGCCAAGGAAGCGGGTCGAAATAAGAAGCATGATTTCCCGTTTCGAAAGTTTGCAGTTTTTTCTGCGAAGTGCCGGCGCATTCGTACACGGCACAGCCCATGCTGTAAGGTACTGTCCGGTCTTCGCGAGAATGATAGATATACAGTGCGCCCTTATAACCTGCAATCTTTCTTTTCGGCGAAATGTTCATCAGAGATTCGGGAGCTTCCAGACGCAAGAAAGGACGGAATACGGCTTTCAATCCCGGCGTATAACTGCGTTTGAGAAACTCGGCATAGTCGTAACTGTCGCTCAACGGGGAGAGCAGAAACAAGTGCGGTACTGCATTGTCCACTGCTGCGTAAGTGGCAAAAATCGTCCCGATGGAATAACCGCAAACGAAGTCTATACCATGTTGAGTCGCGCGGAGTTGCTTCAGCAAACGGTTGTTGTCTGCCATTACCGTTTCGAACGCGGGTTGTCCTTTGCTGTTGCCATAGCCTCGATAGTTCACATAAATGATACGGCTACCTGATTGCACCGCCAAGTGTTTCAGTGCCACATAATAGTCGTACACTTTTGTTCCGTTTCCGGGAAAGAACACACCCGTCTTGCGAATTTCTTTGCGCGGAATGAAATAGAAGAGTTCCAAATCCGTCGCTTTGTCCGCTTCGTGGAATACGCGCTTCACCACTATTTCGGCGTCTTCGTACACTACAGCTCTGCTCTTGTCCGTCACAGATACATAAGCCTCCCGAGGAGTCTGCTTCCATTCGGGTGTGGGTTTCATTTTCAAGGTATCCGCTGCCGCATACTTGCCTGTCACGAAGAGTTGGTGTTCTTTCATGTGGTACGTCTTACACGAAGCCAAGGCAAAGAATATCGCCGACAGTAAAAGGAACTTTCTCATAATTTTTTTTGTGATTATCTGTTATACGATACCGTGCAGTGCCAATTGCGCTGCCATTTCTTCCTGTACTTTGCGCGCCTCTTCGCCCGCCGCTTCCGCAAAACGTTCGGTTGAGTCTGCATAAATAATAGCACGACTCGAATTGACAATAAGACCGCACTCTGTCGTCATACCATAACGGCAAACTTCTTCGAGCGAACCGCCTTGCGCGCCTACACCCGGTACCAAAAGGAAGTGCTTCGGCACGATACGGCGAATATCTTCAAACATTTTGCCTTGCGTAGCACCCACCACATACATCATATTATCGCTGTTGCCCCAAGCTTGTGATACTCGCAAAACTTTCTCGAACAAGCGTTCTCCCTGCGCATCGGCAGTAAGCTGAAAATCGTGCGAACCTTTGTTGGAAGTAAGCGCAAGCAATATCACCCATTTTTCTTTGTATGTAAGAAACGGCGTCACACTGTCTTCGCCCATATAAGGAGCCACCGTCACGGCATCTATTGCCAAGTCTTCGAAGAATGTTCGTGCATACATTTGCGAGGTATTTCCGATGTCGCCACGCTTGGCATCTGCGATAATCAGTTGGTCGGGATAATGAGTTTTAATGTACTCCACCGTATGTTCGAAAGCTCTCCAGCCTGCCAATCCCATGCTTTCGTAAAAAGCAAGGTTCGGTTTGTAAGCGATGGTGTAAGGCGCAGTGGCGTCCACAATTGCTTTGTTGAAAGCAAACACAGGGTCTTCTTTTTCCAAAAGATATGCAGGTATTTTCTTCAAATCCGTATCCAAACCGACACAGAGGAAAGAACGTTTGCGACGGATATTGTCGATGAGTTGCTGTTTGTCCATGATTTCGTTTATTAAGGGAGTTACAATTCGCTTTCTTTGAGACGTTCTGCGTTTTCGGCTACGATGAGTTGGTCTATGCAACCCTGTATGTCACCATCCATAAAGGCAGAAAGATTATATATGGTATAGTTGATACGGTGGTCGGTGATACGTCCTTGCGGATAATTGTAGGTGCGTATCTTTGCCGAGCGGTCGCCGGTAGACACCATAGTCTTACGCTTGCTCGATATATCGTCGATATATTTCTGATGTTCTTTGTCATAGATGAAAGTACGAAGACGCGCCAAAGCACGCTCTTTGTTTTTCGGCTGGTCGCGTGTTTCCGTACATTCGATGAGTATTTCCTCTACAACGCCTGTATTGGGATTTTTCCAATTGTAACGCAAACGCACTCCCGACTCCACTTTGTTTACATTCTGACCGCCGGCACCGCTGCTGCGGAAAGTATCCCACTTGATTTCTCCTTCGTTGATTTCCACATCGAACGGTTCCGCTTCGGGCAGGACAGCCACAGAAGCCGCCGAAGTATGTACGCGTCCTTGCGTTTCGGTGGCAGGAACGCGCTGTACACGATGCACACCCGACTCGTATTTCAATGTGCCGTACACTTTGTCGCCCGATACGGAACAAATGATTTCTTTGAAGCCACCGGCTGCGCCTTCGCTCAGGCTCGAGACTTCCATGCGCCAGCCTTTGTCTTCGCAATACTTGGTGTACATACGAAACAAATCGCCTGCAAAGATGGCTGCTTCGTCTCCACCCGTACCGCCACGTATTTCA
>JBGXXU010000132.1:0-10491 GCA_041814865.1 Phocaeicola sp.
CTCGCCCCTTCAAACTATCTATATATTGCCGATTTGATAACAACATGTTGTCAAGTCGATAGCATCATGTTGCTATCGCGATAAGAACATGTTGCTATCGCGATGACAACAGCGTCAAAGAATGTTAACATCATAATCGCATCAGGAAGGCATTGTAGACGTGTTTTCTTGTCGTCGGGAAACATGATTTTCGTGCTTTGTACGGACGCTTTTCCGTCGCATTTTCACCTCGAAACTCCAGGCTCAAAAACTCAAGAATTCCGAACGAAGTATTTTATTCCCCTTGTTTTCCTTGAGACAGGTATGCTGTCGGAATTTCCTTGCCCGGTATCCTGTTGTAAAACCGTGTATCGGAGCGACCGTTCGTTACGCCTGTTTCAGTCGCTCGTACCATGCGGCTTGTGCACGTATCACGGGTGCGTTCATGGTGATGAGGTGATTGTTGAGTTCGGCATCCAGCCATACGGTTTTATAGTTGGAATGCAATTGCATTTCCAGCATATCGATGAGTTCCCGGCGAGCCGTTTCGTCCTCTACGGGTGTTACAGCTTCTATGCGTCTGTACAGATTGCGTCGCATCCAGTCGGGCGAGCCGAGATACAACAGCGGTTTTCCGTCGTTTTCGAAATACCAGATGCGTGCGTGTTCGAGCAGACTGTCTACTATGCGTATCACCCGTATGTTTTGACTGAAGGATTGTTGCGGTATGAGACTGCACACACCTCTCACGATAAGGTCTACTTTGACGCCGGCTTCGGATGCCCGGTAGAGCATCTTTATCATCTCTTTGTCCTGGAGCGCATTCATCTTCAGGATAATACGTGCGGGTTTCCCGGCTTGTGCATTTCGTATTTCCTGTTTTATGAGCGTATGTAGTTTGTCGAGCAGATTAAATCGGGCTACCAGGATGTTGCGGAAATATGGCTCGGGCAGTTCTCCCCTCAAATGTCGGAAGAGACGGTATATATCATTGACGATAGCCTGACGGCAAGTGAACAGGGCAGTGTCTGCATACACGGTCGCCGTGTTTTCGTTGAAGTTGCCCGTGCTGACGCAGGCGTAACTGCGGAGCATGCGTCCGTTCTTGTTACGGCGAATGACCAACGCTACTTTGGCGTGTACCTTCAGTCCCGGAATGCTGAACAGGATGTGTACGCCTGCTTTGCGCATGAGTTCCGCTGTTTCCCAGTTATTACTCTCGTCGAAACGCGCTTTCAGTTCTACGAATACCGTGACTTTCTTTCCGTTGCGTGCGGCGGAAATCAGCGTGTCGATAACTTCCGAGTGAGCTGCCACACGGTATTGCGTAATCATGATTTCTTTTGTTCTGGGGTCTTGTGCCGCTTCTTGCAGAAAGTGTAGAAAATGGTCGAAGCTGTGGTAGGGATAATGCAGGAGTAAGTCGCGCTTGGCAATGTGTGTGAACATGAAGTTTTTCTTGTTGTCCAACCCTTTCAGACGAATGGCTTGATAAGGTTTTACGGTGAGGTTTTCTTCCGTCGGGTTGGGAAGTGTTGCCAAGTCTTCGAGTCTGAGATGTATGTCGCCTTCGAACAGGTCTTCTTCTCTGATATGAAAGAAATTTATCAGGACCTCCAGTATGGATTTCGGTGTTCCCTTTTCGTAAACAAAGCGAGCCACTGCTCCTATTTTTCGTTTCTTGATTTGTCGCGGGAAAGCCTCCATTATCTCTTCCGTGGGCAAGTCGTCCACATAAATATCGGCATCTCGCGATATTCGGCAACAGTAACAACCTTCTATATCGTAACCCGGCAAGAGATGGAAGGCGTTTGCTTTTATGATGTCTTCCACGTAGCCCAGACAGTGCTTGTCTGCTTTCTTGGGAAAATGTACGAAACGGGCAACTTTGCTGTATGGCAACTTCAACATGAAGTGATGTGTGCTGTTGTCTGCGTGTCGTATGGCGCGTATTATCATATACAGTCGTTTGTCGCGCAGAAAGTAACGTATCTCTCCGGGTTCCAAGCGTACGGGCTGAAGAAAAGGGAAAATTTCTTCAAAGAAAAAAGTCGTAGCGTATTCGGCATGGTCTTCTGCCAGAGATTGCGGGTTTTGATATAGTACGATGTTGTGTCGGAGAAGTGCCGGTATCAGTTGTTGATGATAGATGCGTCTGCGTTCTATGGCTTGCTTTTCGAGCAGGGAAGTGAGTTTTTGCAATATCTCTTCGGACTCTTCCCGTGTGTAGTCTTCGCTTTTTCCGCCTGCGGCAATGGCGCGGTGCATGGCAATACGCACTTGATAAAACTCTTCCAAGTTGGACGAATAGATAGCCATGAATTTTATTCGCTCATACAAAGGCAAACGCTCGTCTGCCGCTTCCATCAAGACACGGTGGTTGAACGACAGCCAGCTGATGTCCCGTCTGTGATAAGAGTAACCATTTCCCATAGTGTAGCGTTATCTATAGTTCAAATGTACTTACCTTTGTGAAAGAAACAAAGAAACAATGAGGAAAATCGGTTTACTCTCGGATACGCATGGCTATTGGGACGAACGTTTCGAGCAGTACTTTTCTGTTTGCGACGAGATTTGGCATGTCGGCGATTTCGGCACGGAAGATATCGCAGACAGACTGCAAACCATCGCTCCTTTGCGCGGTGTATATGGCAACATAGACGGCAGCGAATTGCGTCGTCGCTTTCCGGAAACGACTTGTTTCGAAACAGAAGGCGTGCGCGTACTGATGAAACACATCGGAGGCTATCCGGGACGATACGACAGTACGGCTATACCTTATTTATATAAGCATCGTCCGCGTTTGTTCATCACGGGGCATTCTCATATACTGAAAGTACAATACGACAAGCGACTCCAACTCTTGCATATCAATCCCGGAGCGGCGGGACGTTATGGCGCACAAGCGGTACGCACATTGGTACGCTTCGTGCTAAACGAAGGAAACATCGCGGACTTGGAAGTGATAGAATTGCGTTGAGAGACGACGAGTGTGTGTACGTGCTTGTCTGTTCCTTGCTTTTTCTCGATTTGATAAAAGCCATTTGTACATCCTGGATAGAAACGCGACGTTTAGAGTTCGGCAACAAAAAACATTCTTCTCCTGTGACTTCATTTTCATATCTTAAAAAGATTGCAAATAAGAAAAAAAGACGACCTTTGCAGCGGAATTAAAAAAGCTTACATGAAAACTTATCTTGTTACGGGAGCAGCCGGTTTTATCGGTGCCAATTATATAAAGTATATATTGAAACACCACGATGATGTGAAGGTGGTGATACTCGATGCACTTACTTATGCAGGATTCTTGGGTACGCTCAACGGTGATATAGACAACGAGCGTTGTTTCTTTGTGAAAGGAGATATTTGCGACAAAGCTTTGGTGGAAGACCTCTTTATACAGTATAAGTTCGACCACGTGGTGAACTTTGCCGCAGAAAGTCATGTAGACCGCAGCATAGAAAATCCTCAACTTTTTTTGCAGACAAACATACTCGGTACACAAAATCTGCTCAACGCGGCAAAGCAAGCGTGGGTGACGGGAAAGGACGAAGTCGGTTATCCGAAGTGGAGAGGCGGCGTGCGTTACCATCAGGTGTCGACAGACGAAGTGTACGGTTCGTTGGGAGAAACGGGCTTCTTCACGGAAGAAACGCCTATTTGCCCGCACAGTCCGTACAGTGCCTCGAAAGCAAGCGCAGACTTGGTGGTGCAAGCCTATCACGATACTTATAAGATGCCTGTTACCATCACGCGTTGTTCCAACAATTATGGTCCTTATCATTTCCCCGAAAAACTAATACCCCTCATCATCAAGAACATTCTTGAGAAAAAGAGTTTGCCGGTATATGGCGACGGAAGTAATGTACGCGACTGGCTTTATGTGGAAGACCATTGCAAAGCCATAGATATGGTAGTGAGAAACGGACGCGATGGTGAGGTGTACAATGTGGGTGGGCACAACGAAAAGAAAAATATAGACATCGTGCGTCTGACCATTGCTACGGTACATCGTCTGATGACGGAAAATCCGGCTTATCGCGAAGTGTTGAAAGTGCAGGAACGCAATGCGAATGGAGAAATATCCATAGACTGGATAAACGACTCGCTTATCACATTCGTGAAAGACCGTTTGGGACACGACCAACGTTATGCCATTGACCCGACAAAGATTACACGCGAATTGGGTTGGACACCCGAAACATGTTTCGAGGAAGGTATCGTGAAGACCATCCGTTGGTATCTGGAAAACCAAGCGTGGGTAGAAGCCGTCACTTCGGGCAGTTACCAACAGTATTACGACGCGATGTACAAAAACAGATAAGACATAGACGAAAATTTGCAAGCGAAGTCGCTTTCTGCCGAGATGCAGGAAGCGACTTTTTTGTATCCGTGTGTGCAATGATTGACTTGCACGAACTGCTGTGCCGTATATCTTGGAACGGTAACGGTTTGCTTCGGACTCCTGCTCTTTTGCAACTTAAGCCTGTCAAAATTGACCAACTCTGAAAACTTGATTTATATTTGCAGAGCATAGGCGGTAGTAGCTCAGTTGGTAGAGCGTCGGCTTCCCAAGCCGAAGGTCGCGAGTTCGAACCTCGTCTACCGCTCTTGTTGTGAAATGAAAACCTGATTCAGACGACGAAGAGAATAGATGTCGGACTGGATTTGCAATATAAAATACATAAAGCAAATGAAAGTATTAAAGTTCGGAGGCACCTCCGTCGGTTCGGTAGAGAGCTTGTCGAGTGTCAAACGTATAGTAGAGTCCCAAACCGAAGACGTGATAGTGGTCGTGTCTGCTTTGGGGGGAGTTACAGACCGTCTTATCGAAACAGCGAGTATGGCTGCAACGGGCGATGCGGGGTATCTGGAAGTGATGAACCATATCTCCGAACGCCATTGGCACATCATAAATACACTGATACCCGATGGTGCGGAGAAAGAATGGCTCGGCACGTATGTAACGGATTTACTCGACGAACTTCGCAACATCTTTCAGGGAGTTTCTCTCATTCGGGATTGTTCGGAAAAAACACTGGCTACCATCGTGAGTTACGGCGAACGCCTTTCGTCGCAGATTGTAGCCACTTTGATAAAAGATGCCCGTCTGTACGATGCGCGCACCTTCATCAAAACGGAAAAGAAACACAACAAGAACATTCTTGCCGATGCGTTGAGTCACACTTTGATACGTCAAACGTTCGAGGACTTGCCACATGTGGCGGTATTGGGCGGTTTCATTGCCACAGACAAGGACACGGGAGAAATTACTAATTTGGGAAGAGGCGGTTCCGATTATACGGCTTCCATTATAGCCGCGACATTGAATGCCGACCGTTTGGAGATTTGGACAGATGTGGACGGTTTCATGACGGCAGACCCACGCATCATCACTTCGGCTTATCCTATTGCGGAATTGAGTTATTCGGAAGCGATGGAGCTTTGCAACTTCGGTGCGAAAGTGATTTATCCGCCTACTATTTATCCCGTTTGTCACAAGCGCATTCCCATTCTCATCAAGAATACATTCAATCCCGATGCGAAAGGTACCATCATCAAAGAACATCCGGCGCATACTACTAAGCTGATACGGGGTATTTCTTCCATCAACGACACTTGTGTTCTCACCATGACGGGACTTGGCATGGTAGGTGTGATAGGTGTCAATCATCGTATATTTAAGGCATTGGCAAAAAGCAACATCAGTGTGTTCATGGTGTCGCAAGCCTCGTCGGAAAACTCTACTTCGATAGGTGTGCGCAACGAAGACGGCGATATGGCTTGTCAAGTCTTGAACGAAGAATTTGCCAAAGAAATAGCGATGGGAGAAATCAATCCCATGCAAGCGGAAAAAGGCTTGGCAACGGTGGCTGTCGTGGGAGAAAACATGAGGAATATGCCCGGTATAGCAGGAAAACTCTTCGGGACTTTGGGAAGAAACGGTATCAGCGTTATTGCCTGTGCACAGGGAGCGGCGCAGATGAATATCTCGTTTGTCGTGGATGGCAAACTTCTACGCAAAGCACTCAATGTGATACACGATTCTTTCTTCCTCTCCGAATATCAGGTGTTGAATCTCTTCATCTGTGGTGTAGGAACAGTCGGTAGCAGTCTGATAGAACAAATCCGCACGCAACAGGAAAAACTGAAAGATGAAAGGCGATTTGCCTTGCGCGTGGTGGGAATAGCCAACAGCGGCAAGGCTTATTTCGACCGTATGGGCATAGACTTGAACTGTTACAGAGAATACTTGGAGCGCGACGGTATGAATTCCGACCCGGAAACACTGCAACGCGAAATCATCGGCATGAATCTCTTCAACTCCGTATTTGTGGATTGCACCGCAAGCGAGCAGATAGCTCGTCTTTATCAGGAGTTTTTCTTGCACAACATATCCGTCGTGACTGCTAATAAAATTGCAGCATCGTCGAACTACGAACACTATCGTTTGTTGAAAGAAACTTCCATCCTTCGCGATGTGAAATTTCTCTTTGAAACCAATGTCGGCGCAGGACTGCCCATTATCAACACCATCAACGCCCTTGTCAACAGTGGCGATAAGATAGAAAAGATAGAAGCGGTGGTCAGCGGCACGCTCAATTATATATTCAACACCATCAGTGCGGACGTATCTTTCAGCGAAGCGGTTCGCAGAGCAAAAGACGAGGGTTATTCGGAACCCGACCCGCGTGTGGACTTGAGCGGATTGGACGTAGTGCGCAAACTGGTGATTTTGTCGCGCGAAGCAGGATATCGCATAGAACAAAGCGACGTCCGCAAAGAAAACTTCATTCCGGAAAAATACTTCTCTTATGCGTTGGACGAGTTTTGGCTGTACTTGCCCGAATTGAACGAACCGATAGAGAAATGGCGTCGGCAATTGGAGCAAGAAGGAAAGAAACTGCGCTATGTCGCTACGTTGGAAAATGGAAAAGCCACTGTCTCGCTGAAAGAAATTAAACGCACGCATCCTTTCTATAATCTGGAGGGAAGTAACAATGTTATCTTATTGACCACCGAGCGTTACCACCATTACCCGATGGTGATACAAGGTTACGGAGCCGGTGCGGATGTCACGGCGGCAGGTGTGTTTGCCGATATTATCCGTATCGCAAATATCTGACGATACTGCATGAAGCGACTGATTATATTGGGCGACGGTATGGCAGACGAACCTGCTCCTGAATGGCAGGGGATGACGCCTTTGGCTTACGCTCATACTCCCAATATAGACAGACTGGCTGCGCAAGGACGATGCGGCATGCTGCGAACCATTCCCGACGGAATGTCGGCAGGTAGCGAAATCGCCAATCTCGCCATCTTGGGATACGATGTTCGTCGACTGAGAGTCGGACGAGGTGTACTCGAAGCTGCAAGTCGCGGTATCACTTTGTTGCCCGGCGAAATAGTATTGCGCTGCAATCTGGTGACAATGCAAGACGATATACTTGTCGACCACATGGCAGGCGGTATCAGCACCGAAGAAGCAAGTGTGCTTGTCCGTTATTTGCAGGAAAAATTATCGCCTGTGTACGGTATGTTTCATGTCGGCGAACGTTATCGTCATTTGTTGGTGACGAAAGGTGGAGATGTGCGATTGACTTGTACGCCACCGCACGAATTGTGGAAAAAATCTCTTTTACAACATCCCATTGCTCCTTTGTGTGAGGAAGCGGAAGACACCGCAAAGCTGTTGAACGAGTTGATACGGGAAGCCGGCGACTTGCTTTCCGAACATCCCGTCAATCGACAACGTATTGCTTGCGGAAAACTACCTGCCAACGGTATTTGTTTATGGGGAGTGGGAGAGTGTCCGCAACTTTTGCCTTTGTCGGAACGTTATCCCACTTTGCGAAAAACTGCCATGATTACCGCAACGGAGGTGATGAGAGGGATAGCCCGTTATACAGGAATGGATGTTTTGCATGTAGATGGTGCAACGGGTTTGCACAACACCGACTACGAAGGAAAAGCGCGTGCTGCCATCGAAGCGATGAAAACATACGACCTGGTGTACCTGCACATAGAAGCTGCCGATGAGGCTTCTCACGAGGGAAATCTGCAACTGAAAAAACAAATCATCGAAGACGTGGATGCACGGCTTGTTCGTCCCATTCTCCTGTATCTTGCTCAAACGACAGAGCCCATACGCATCGCCTTCCTTCCCGACCATGCAACGTCTTGCGTCACACGCAGCCACTTGCCCGACCCTGTGCCTTTTCTTGTTTATGAAGCGGGGATAACTCCCGATGCCGTACGTGCTTATCATGAGTCGGCTTGCTCAAAAGGGAGTCTTGGTTGCTTGGAGGGAGCCGATTTTATGGATATGTTTGCAGGGGTAAAAGATTTATCATGATAGATATACTCAATAGAAGTCTGCAAGGCGAAGCGCATATACACAAGAGCTTTATCAATAAAAAGATGATAAGTCGTATTCTGGGCACTTTGCTTTGGATAGAAGGCGGTCTGATGTTGGTTTGTGCGCTTGTGGCTGTCTATTATGGCGAAGATGCTTATCTCGCCTTTATTCATTCCACTTTGATAAGTTGGGGAGTCGGTTCTCTCTTTTTGCTTTTCGGACGTAATGCTCACAGAGACTTTTCTCGTCGCGACGGTTACTGCATTGTCATATTCACGTGGTTGCTTTTTACCATCTTCGGTATGTTGCCTTTTTATATCAGTGGCGAAATACCTCGTATTCCCGATGCTTTTTTCGAAACGATGTCCGGTTTCACCACAACGGGTGCTACCATTTTGGACAATATAGAGCAAATGTCGCATGGCATGCTTTTTTGGCGAAGCCTTATTCAGTGGATAGGAGGTTTGGGAATTGTTTTCTTTACGATAGCCGTGTTGCCTATTTTCGGGGTGGGCAATCAGATGTTGGCTTCGGCTGAAGCCACAGGCGTAACGCGCGACAAGATATTGCCGAAGATGAGTACCATCGCCAAATGGATTTGGGGAGTTTATCTGTTTCTCACGGTGTTGGAAGTTGTCTTGTTGCTTATCGGTGGTATGGGATGGTTCGATGCCGTGTGCCATTCGTTTTGTACCATGTCCACAGGTGGATATTCCACCAAGCAAGCGAGCATTGCGCATTGGAACTCTCCTTATATAGAATATGTGGTGACCGTCTTCATGTTGTTGGCGAGTTTGAATTTCAGTTTGTATTTCTTCATGCTGAAAGGAAAGTTCTGGAGTTGGTTGACCGATGCGGAAACACGTATGTTCTTTACGTCGGTTTTTGTCATATCGGGCATTATTATGATGGTGCTTATCGTCCAAAATCATTACGACATGGAATTGGCTTTCCGTAAGTCGCTTTTCCAAGTGGCATCCATTCATACGGGCACCGGATTTTCTACGGACGATTATAATTCTTGGTCGCCGGTGGTGTGGCTCTTGTTGCTTTATGCCATGGTGGCAGGAGGGTGTACGGGTTCTACTTCGGCAGGACTGAAGAGTATGCGTATCGTGATTATTTTGCAAAGCATCAAGAACGAGTTGTACAAACTGATGCACCCGCGTGCCGTGCTTCCGGTGAAAGTCAATCACCATGCTGTTTCCACTTCTACGATAGCTACTGTCAATACTTTTATCGCGCTGTACATGGCGTGTTTGTTTTTCGGAACATTCTCGTTGCTGTTGCTCGATATAGGATTGATAGATGCGTTGGGACTTTCTATTTCCAGTCTGGGGTGTGTGGGACCTGCTTTGGGCTCTTATGGTCCGGCTTTCTCGTGGGCAGGGTTACCCGATGCTGCAAAGTGGATTACTTCTTTCCTTATGTTGTTGGGACGTTTGGAACTGTTGGCTGTACTCTTGCTGTTTACGCCCGGTTTTTGGAGCAAGCGTTGAGAGAGAAGTCTTTCGAGGCGCAATGAATGGAAAATAAAAAAACTCTCGGAAGCAACAGCTTTCGAGAGTTTTTTGTTGAGCCTCTTGTCGGATTCGAACCAACGACCCCGAGATTACAAATCACGTGCTCTGGCCAACTGAGCTAAAGAGGCGGGTGGGCAAGCTTACCATATCGCACCGCTACAACCAACTACCTTTGCTGCGGTCAAGCCCTGGAGGATTCGAAGGGAGCTGGTCGTATGGGACTTACCCATAAGTCAAAGAACCATCAAGAACTTTCGTTCTTTTTTGATTGCGAGTGCAAAGGTAGAGCTTTATTTGTAACGACCAAACAATTTGTCGTGTTTTCTTCGGGCATGGGGGTAAAAACAGATGTCTGGGCGGTGCGAGGTGCGGATGCGATGCGTGCGGACGATTTCTCGTGACGGACAGGCGAGGATGGGGTGTCTTGTGGGGTGAATGAGCGGGGTGTTGTTCCCGGTACGACGGTGCCGTTTCCGTATATTTATGCAGTCCTTTTTTCTTGTGTTTTGTTTGTGGAGAAGATACGTTGCGTTTGCTAAGTTGATAGCAACATGTACGCAAGTCGATAGCATCATGTTGTCATCGCGATAAGAACATGTTGCTATCGCGATGACAACAGCGTCAAAG
>JBGXXU010000133.1:0-10251 GCA_041814865.1 Phocaeicola sp.
ATCTACGGTTCGTCGAAACCGCTTTGGGTGCTGAACGGTGTTATCCTCGAAGATGCCTTCTCGATGCGATTATAATGTTAACATTCTTTGACGCTGTTGTCATCGCGATAGCAACATGTTCTTATCGCGATAGCAACATGATGCTATCGACTTGACAACATGTTGTTATCAAATCAGCAATATATAGTTTGTTTGAAGAGACGAGTTTTTGAGTTGACGAGTTACGAGGAACACACTTTTTGCGCAAGCAACAAATCATGGGAAAAGCAGTATATACATCGTCGTGAGTTACGATTTTCGCCTTTTCGGCATCGAGCACGGAAAAAAGAAAGAGTAACCTCGCATCCGCACAAGGTTACTCTTTCATTGTAATTATAATAAGTAGTATTAAAAGCTGCTATCTTCGAGTATTAAAGTCGTTGTTTCGAAAGTCAGTAAATCACGCTCCCAATTGCTTTTTGGTTTTCTCCAAAAAGTTTTTCAGAGCCATTTCTATATCGATTTCCATGCGGTCTGCCATCACAATCAGCCACCAGATACACTCTCCCAGCTTATGTTCGAGTGTCAACATGTCCATATCAGTTGGCCAACGTTTTTGATGAGCCATAGTCAACCTACCAACAAGTCCCGCATCCGTGAGAAAAGCAAGTGCATCTTCTTCTATACTCCACTCGCTCCCATGATGAAACTTTTCTAACTCATGATATTTCTCTCTTATCTCTTTTGAGAGAGCTATTATCGTTTGGAAATCCATAAAAATATCGTTTGCTCAATTCTATGAGAAGTTTTTACAGCTTTATCAATTTCTCTTTGGGCTTCGACTCGTTTTGCAGTCTGTCCAAAGCCGTCACGATGTAACGGTATCTGCGTTCGCCCGTCTGATAGTCCAGTTTATAATACGTGTTGCGTGTGATGGCAACAATACGTGTCGCATTGTTCAGATTGACGGGTTCCGTTTCGTCAAATCTGTACACCACGTAAGCGATGGCTTTGTCCATCTCTGTCTTGGCTTTCGGAGCCGTCCAGAAAAGAATGTAACCATCGGCAGTCCATACGGGTTTCAGTTTTTTGACTTTCTTGGGAGCCTTATCGTCTATAAAAGGCACCGCCGGCTGAAGCGACGGGAAACGATGATATTGTACTGCCAAGAGGTCTTTGTATCTTCCCTTGTTCTCTACCACTGCCGCCGAATACCACTGACAACTTCCTTGTATTTGGTTGAAGGCGCGTTGCAAACGATATTTCTCCGGCATCTGATGAAGTGTAGGATTGCTCAAGTCGGGTGTCGTAACCGTGCGAAGCACATCTTGACCGATGTACAACGGACGTGCCGAAGCATGTTTCGCCCACCAGCGCACCAATGTTTCATAGTCTGCCGTAGGATGCCCTATTTCCCAATACACTTGCGGGATGTTATAATCCACCCAACCATTGTTTACCCACAAAAGCACATCGGCATACAGTTCGTCGTAGTTTTGCAAACCGTTGGTGTTGCTGCCGTTGCGGTCGTTCTTTGCGTTGCGATAAATACCAAAAGGCGAAACACCGAATTTCACCCAAGGTTTGGTAGCACGCACCGTCTCGTGTATTTCCTTAATCAGGATATTCACGTTATCTCTTCGCCAGTCCGCACGATTGGAAAAGCCTCTTCCATACGTGGCAAAACTTTGGTCGTCGGGAATAGACAATCCGGGAACAGGATAAGGATAAAAATAGTCGTCCATGTGGATGGCGTCTACATCGTAACGTTTCACAATGTCTTCCACGATGCGACAGATATACTTGCGCGACTGAGGAAGTCCCGGGTCGAAAAACATTTGTTCTCCATACGTGAAAAACATTTCCGGATTGCGGTAATGAGGATGTTGTGTAGAGAGCTGTTTTGTTCCTTTGGTCTTTGCTCTGTACGGATTTATCCACGCATGCAATTCCATATTGCGCTTATGACACTGTTCTATCATAAACTCCAACGGGTCCCAATACGGATTGGGAGCTTTCCCTTGTTCGCCCGTAAGGTAACGACTCCAAGGTTCATAAGGCGAGTTATACAAAGCATCGGCTTCGGGTCTTACCTGAAAGATGATGGCATTGATACCCGCTTCTTGCAATACATCCAGCTGATGAATGAGATTGCGTTGTACTTCTTCGGTAGGCTTCCCTTGAAACTGACCGTTGATACATTGTATCCATGCACCACGAAACTCTCGTTTGGGGTACTTCAATTGTGCCTGAGCAACAACAATGCTCAAAAAGCATAAAAGGAGGAATGTAAGTCTTTTCATAATAGTAATCGTTTAGAATTCGCTTGTGAAGTGAAAGCGAATGTTTTTGAAATCCATTTGTGCCATTTGCAAAACATAACCGCTATCTGCAAGAAAGACATCGCGCCCTTCACGGTCTTTTGCCATATATTGATACTTTCTTTTCTTGAAAGCTTCCAGTTCTGCCGGGTCGTCGCTCTCTATCCAACAAGCTTTATACAGGCTCACAGGTTCCCAACGGCATTTGGCGTTGTATTCGTTCTCAAGTCGATACTGAATGACTTCAAATTGCAGTTGTCCTACCGTACCGATAATCTTACGCCCGTTGAATTCGTTGACAAACAACTGTGCCACTCCTTCGTCCATCAATTGGTCTATACCTTTGGCAAGTTGTTTGGCTTTCATCGGGTCGGCATTTTCAATGTATTTGAACATTTCCGGAGAGAAACTCGGCAAACCTTTGAAATGAAGCAACTCGCCTTCGGTCAGTGTATCCCCTATCTTGAATGTACCATTATCGGGTAAACCGATGATATCTCCTGCCCAAGCCTCATCTACCGTTGTTTTGCGTTGCGCCATGAATTGTGTCGGCGAAGAGAAACGCATGGTTTTGTTGTGTCTGACATGCAAGTAAGGCATATTGCGCACGAACTTTCCCGAACAGACTTTACAAAAAGCCACACACGAACGGTGATTGGGGTCAATGTTTGCAGTGATTTTGAAAATAAATCCCGTGAATTTGCTTTCTTCAGGCTCTACCGTGCGTTCTATCGCTGTAGTCGCACGAGGACTCGGAGCTATACGCACAAAGCAATCCAACAATTCCTGCACACCGAAGTTATTCAATGCAGAACCAAAAAACACGGGAGCCAATGCGCCATTCAGATATTCCAAACGCTCGAATTCGGGATAAACGCTTTCTATCAATTCGAGGTCTTCACGCAACTTAGCAGCAAACTGTCGACCGATATGATTGTCCAAATCCTCCGAATGGATGTCTACTTCTACTTTCTCGGTCACCACCGTTTTAGAAGGTTGAAAAAGATTGAGATTTTGTTCGTAGATATTGTATACTCCTTTGAAACGTTGTCCTTGGTCTATCGGCCATGACAAAGGACGCACCGCGATATGCAATTCTTCTTCCAGCTCATCGAGCAAATCAAAAGGGTCTTTCCCTTCTCTATCCATCTTATTGACGAAGATTATCACCGGCGTATTACGCATACGACAAACTTCCATCAATTTGCGTGTTTGTGTTTCCACCCCTTTGGCACCATCCACCACAATGATGACACTGTCTACTGCTGTAAGCGTCCGATAAGTATCTTCCGCAAAATCTTGGTGACCGGGTGTGTCGAGGATATTGATTTTATAGTCTTGATAATCGAACTCCATAACCGATGTCGTAACAGAGATACCACGCTGTTTCTCTATATCCATCCAATCTGAAGTCGCTGTTTTTTTGATTTTATTGGACTTTACGGCACCTGCCACTTGTATTTGTCCCCCGAATAAAAGCAACTTTTCGGTAAGAGAAGTCTTACCCGCGTCGGGGTGAGCAATAATGGCAAAGGTACGCCTTCTTTCTATTTCGCTCATATATCGTATTTAGTTGTTTAATTTCATGAGGCATTCCTGCAAGCTTTCCGTCCAATGTGGTATCTCAATACCTAAGGTTCGTTTAATCTTACTCTTGTCCAACACAGAGTAATTCGGTCGTCTTGCTGCCGTAGGATAATCTGCCGTACGAATAGGCTTCACTTTACAAGTCGTGATACCGGCTTGTCGATGTATCTCTTTTGTGAAATCGTACCAGGAACATACACCTTCGTTACTAAAATGATAGATACCTGCCGGTGCATTTTGATTGATAATGGTAAAAATGACTTTTGCCAAGTCACGTGCATAAGTAGGTGTACCGATTTGGTCGAATATCACATTCAGTTCCGTGCGTTCGCGCCCCAATCGTAACATGGTTTTAACGAAATTGTTTCCGAAAACAGAGTAAAGCCATGAAGTACGGACAATCACTGCTTCCGAACAAGCCTCCAATACAGCGTCTTCGCCTTTACGCTTGGTCATACCATATACCGAATTGGGAGAAGTAGGCACATCCTCCGTATAAGGTATATACGCAGTTCCATCAAATACGTAGTCTGTGGAGATTTGTATCATACGTCCACCTCGCTTCGCTATCACTTCTGCAAGAAATGCCGGTGCCCGATAATTCAACATGTCGCAAAATTCGCTATCTCCTTCCGCTTTATCGACAGCTGTATATGCAGCACAATTGACTATCCAGTCTATTTCGTTTTCGGCAACATAATTTGCGATGGCTTCTGCATCACAGATATTCAATTCTGCCACATCCGTAAAGAAATAAGTGTACTGCGAATTTTTCGCAGCCATTTCTCGCATCTCATTGCCCAACTGTCCGTTGGCACCTGTAATCAAAATCTTGGTCATAGGCTATTTTTTATTCAAGTTCCAAAACTCCTGCTTTTTCTTTCAAATAATAATCGGAAAGCAAAGCCAAAAAGTCTTCAATAGTTTTCATGGCTTGTGCAGTTTCGGAAGAGACTTCTTTCTTTTGCAAACGCAAGATATAAATTCCATACATGGCTTCGAAGCAAGTTTCTATTTCGGATATCTCTTTTTGCCCGTTTTTTGCTCTCAACTCCACGATAAGTGGCAGGGCTTTGTAATAAGCTGCACTGTAAAAAGGAAACTTAGGCGACTTCAACAATCGCACATGCAAATCTGTCAACCACAAAATCACATTGTGATTGATACGCAAGTGTCCACTTTCTACGATACGTTCCTCTCTCATCATTTCAATGAGATTTTCATACCAAGTCACCAATTCTTGCTCTTGTTCTTCTTTCAAACCATACGCCGCAATAACTTGTTCCTTGATGCGTTCTATGTCCAAATTGTTGGCACGTATGAGGTCTTCTATCTGCCACATATAAAGCAGATACAAAGCGATACTTTGTTCTCTAATTTTCTGCGAGATATACATATCTTAATATAAGCTGTTGCCCGATATGGCAAGTACGATTCCTACAATGGATGCTACAATGACACCGACTCCGATGGTACGATTGATACGGCGAATACCTTTCATCTTGAAACGCCGACGTACTTTATTGATAAAATAAGTAAGCGTAAACCACCACAAAAGAGCACCAGCTGCGATAGCCATATAGCCTGCAACTTGTAAACCGATGTTATTCTCCGGAACAACAAACGAAAAGCGTGCAAACAGTGCGATAAACAAAGCTATTATCAGTGGATTGGATAGCGTGACAAAAAACGCTGTGACGAGGTTTTGAAAATAAGAATTGGTGGTACCGGAACGTTTGTGCATAGACTTCAAAGGGTCTGTCCGATAGGTATAAATGCCAAATAACAACAACAAGATACTGCCTACGATTTGCAAAAGAACTTCGTGCTTCAATATAAAATCGTTCATAAAGCTCATGCCGTAGCCTGTTATGATAGCATAAATTATATCACTCATAGCTGCGCCTATTCCTGTGATAAATCCTACCCAACGTCCCTTGTTCAATGTACGCTGAATACAGAGAATCCCTACCGGACCTAAAGGTGCCGATACGATAATGCCTACAAGAACACCGCTTATCAGTAAATCAATAATCGTTTTTTGTTCCATCCAATTCATTCTGCAAAGATGCTACTTTTTTTACCATATTAAAATAGGAGAAAGCAAACTTTGCATGAAAAGACCATTCGTGGAGGCAGTACAAGCGTTATGATTTCACTCTTCTACCGGTGGCGAAACCGTGTCATCTATAACATCCGAAGCGGTAGTTTTATTTCTTTTTTTCTTCAAACGACCGCTTTTTCTGAGTGCTTCGGCAATAATCCATTGCAATTGTCCGTTGGTAGAACGAAACTCATCGGCTGCCCATGCCTCAATGGCACTCATTGTTTCGGCATCGATTCGAAGAATGAAGTTTTTACTCGTGTTGTTCTTGGTCATATCTGTGATAACAGAATAAAACACCGAAGTCGGCGCATATGATTTGCACCGACATCGGGAGTTAAGACTACGAATTAGTGATTGAGTGTACCTGCATTGACAATCGGCTGTGCCGACTCGTCGGCGCAAAGTACCACGAGCAAGTTGCTTACCATTGCGGCTTTCTTCTCTTCATCAAGTTCTACGATATTTTCTTCGGCAATCTGACGCAGCGCCAACTTAACCATAGATACCGCACCTTCCACTATCTTCTCTCGTGCACTGATGATAGCAGTTGCCTGTTGGCGACGAAGCATCACGGCAGCAATTTCAGGTGCATAAGCGAGATAGTTCAAACGAGCTTCCACCACTTCGATACCAGCCATGGCAAGACGCTCATTGAGTTTTGTTTCGAGTTGCTCGTTTATTTCTTCGCCACCACTGCGCAAGGTCAGCGCGTCGCCACTTTGTTCATCATTGTCGTAAGCATATTGTCCGGCTACCTGACGAAGCGCAGCATCGCTTTGCACTTTCACAAAGTTCTCAAACGCCAGCATCACATGCCCCAAGTTCTGTACCGCGCTATTCTCTACGGATGAAGCAGCCATCGTTTGCGAATCTATTTCGAAAAAAGCCTTGTAAGTATCCTTCAGTTTCCAAACAAGCACAAGACCTATCATCACAGGATTTCCCATTTTATCGTTCACTTTAATGGGTTTTACCTCGAGATTGCGTGCACGCATCGACACTTTTTTAGCTCTCACGAAAGGATTTATCCAATAAAAGCCCGTATTGGAGAAAGTACCGCGATACTCGCCGAAAAACACGCAGACACGTGCTTCGCCCGGCTCAAGCAAGATAAATCCTGCCCACAAGAAAAGGCTTACAACCAGCACCAAGATAGAAGAGACGAGCAAAAGGATAAAGTCCGACGAAGAAATCGTGTTGGCATAAACACTAGCATAAATAATACCTGCTATCGAACCGAAGCAGAGGACTAAATTAAGACAGAGCATAAAAAAGCCATTGAGTACTTTTCCTGTAAATTCCTTTTCTTTTTTCATAAATGTAGAGTTTTAATTTGATATCATTTTGATATCACAAAGATATAGACGTTATTTTATAGCAAGCAAATAAAAAAGCAAGTATTTACGATTGAAAAAGTGTTTTTCCACGCAACCGTCGACAAGACAACGGCAACTCACCACACAGCCGTATATTCTCCACTGTGTAAACTTACGGATTGGGTAAAGAAATCTTCTTGAAACAATCTCACTCCACCATATTCTTCTCCTATTATATATATTAAGGTATATAGAGAATACAGAGGAGTATCATTGCTCCACAGCTACTCGTTCAAAGTACAAAGGCACACCGATGAAAACCTTGTACGAAAAGATGAAAGTTTTGTCGAAACTATCTGCCTCGAAGCACGTCTACTCTCCTATTTGTTCGTCGAAGGATTCAAGACGCACGACACGACTAACGCCCGGTGTCTTGAGCAGTTGTTTGATGAGAATATTCACATCATCCACATCGTGCACCACAGCTTGTATTCTTCCCATGAAAATGCCATCGTCCACAGAAATATCCAAGCGTTGCATATTCACATGGTATTGTTCGGAAAAGACTTGCGTAATTTTATTCAGAATACCTACACTGTCAATCCCTTTGATGAAGATATAAACAGGAAAGTCCATCGACTTACCGGTTTCCCACTGCACTGCCAACAGACGGTCGCCGAAACTTGATTTCAATTGTGTGGCAATGGGACACTTGCGTTTATGAATGATGATGCGATTGTCGTGGTCTATATATCCCAACACATCGTCGCCGGGTATCGGTTTACAACAGTCGGCTATGATATAACTGCTCTTGTCGTCGGGAGTAACTTTGAATACTTTTTTCTTGTCGATGGTTCTTTCGGAAGCCACAGGCTTTGCCCCCGACAACTCTGTGTTTTTCTTGGAGACACCGCCTCCGAGACTGAAAGGAATAAACTTTTTCCATCCGTTTTTATTGCTTTTGGGCGCAAACGAATGCAAGTCTTGTTCGCTCAAAACAATGATACCGCGACCGATACGCAACAACAGTTCGTCCGTAGACGATAACTCGTATTCTGCCGCCAGCATACGCATGTGCGCGTCTGTCAGTTCCAAGCCGGCTTCTTTAAGAAACTTTCGCAGTATATCTTCGCCTTTCTGCAACTGTTCGCGTCGTTCTTTACGCAGGATGGAGTCTATTTTGGCTTTAGCTTTGGCTGTAGTAGCGATTTCCAACCACGACGGTTGCACACGTTGGGAGTTGGATGTCAATATCTCCACTTGGTCGCCACCCTGCAACTTGTGGCTCATGGGAACAAGCTTGTGATTGACTTTCGCACCGATGCAGTGACTACCGAGAAAAGTATGTATAGAGAAAGCAAAGTCCAGCGCAGTACAGTTTTGTGGCATGGTTACGATTTCTCCCTTCGGCGTAAAGACGATGATTTCCGAAGAATACAGGTTCATCTTGATGGTATCGAGGAAATCCATCGCACTGGGTTGCGGGTCGGCAAGTATCTCTTTGATGGTTTTCAGCCATTTGGAAAGTTCGCTTTCCTCTTCTCCCATACCGCCTTCTTTATATTTCCAGTGGGCAGCAAAACCTTGTTCGGCAAGGTCGTCCATTTTCTCGCTTCGTATCTGCACTTCCACCCAACGTCCTTTGTTGCTCATCAGTGTCACATGCAAGGCACGATAACCGTTCGCTTTCGGCTGGCTAATCCAGTTGCGCAAGCGTTCGGGATGTGCTTTGTACAATCGGGAAAGTGCCAGATAGATGGCAAAGCAATCGCTTTCCTCCGTATCGGGATTGCGCGGTTGGAATATGATGCGCACAGCCAACAAATCGTAGACTTCGTCGAAAGAGATGTGCTTGTTCTGCATCTTTTGCCAAATGGAATAAGGGCTCTTGATACGTGCCAACAGTTTATACTGGAATCCCATTTGGTCCAAGTTCTTGCGAATAGGTGCAGTAAATTCTTCGAACAGTGTGGTGCGTTCTTCCTGTGTGGCTTTCAGTTTCTCCTTTATTTCGCTGTATTGCTCCGGGTGCTCGTAAGCGAAACTCAAATCTTCCAGTTCCGTTTTGATACGGTTCAAACCCAGACGATTGGCAAGCGGTGCATATATATAGAGCGTCTCGCCAGCTATCTTATACTGTTTGTTGGCTGCCATAGAGCCGAGCGTACGCATATTGTGCAGGCGGTCGGCTATTTTGATGAGAATGACACGTATGTCTTCGTTCATGGTGAGCAACAGTTTCTTCAGGTTTTCCGCTTGTGCCGAAGTCTGTTGTCCTATAAACATACCGCTGGAAATCTTGGTCAGTCCGTCTACTATCTGTGCTATCTTTTCGCCGAAAAGATTTTCGATGTCTTCGACCGTGTAATCCGTATCTTCTACCACATCGTGCAACAGAGCAGCACAAATAGAAGTCGAGCCAAGCCCTATTTCACAACAGGCGATGCGTGCCACCGCAATGGGATGCAATATATAAGGTTCGCCGGATTTCCGACGAATACCCTTGTGCGCCTGCTTCGCAAAATTGAAAGCTTTAGTGATAATTTCCACTTTCTTGCGATGCTTGCTCTCCAAATACCTTTCCAACAGCTCTTGAAAGGCTTCGTTGATGATTTTTTCATCCTGCTGCTCTTGTGTCAGTATATTGTCAGTCATATACGGTCGGTTAAAAACGTTATGGCAAAAATAAAGACATTCATGCTAATTAACAATTTTTCTTTCCCATAAAAAAAGAAGCACCTCCGGTCAAAACATTTCTTCTCGCAACTTGTCAACTCTCAAACTTAGAACTTCAACTTGACTATATATTGCCGATTTGATAACAACATGTTGTCAAGTCGATAGCATCATGTTGCTATCGCGATAAGAACATGTTGCTATCGCGATGACAACAGCGTCAAAGAATGTTAACATCATAATCGCGTCAGGAAGGCATCGTAGA
>JBGXXU010000134.1:0-12287 GCA_041814865.1 Phocaeicola sp.
GTTAACATTCTTTGACGCTGTTGTCATCGCGATAGCAACATGTTCTTATCGCGATAGCAACATGATGCTATCAACTTGCGTACATGTTGTTATCAAATTGGCAACACGTTGCCAATTTGAAGTTCTAAGTTTTTGAGTTTATGAAGTTATGAAGGGAAGTGTATATTTATGCAGAAACCGTCGGTTTGCCTTCGCAGAAAAAAAACTCCGTTTTTCTCCATATATAATAATGTATAGGAGCAGCCATCCACCGGCACCTTTGTACATCATAAGATTATTGCGTACTTTTATCCTCGTTTCAGCAGGAGAAAACATGAAATTCAAACTCGAATCGGCATATTTGCCTACGGGCGACCAGCCCGAAGCCATTGCGCAACTTACAGAAGGTGTTTTACAGGGTACACCTGCACAGACATTGCTCGGTGTAACCGGTTCGGGCAAAACATTCACAATAGCCAACGTCATCAAGAACGTCAACAAACCGACGCTCGTACTGAGTCACAACAAGACGTTGGCGGCACAATTGTACGACGAGTTCAAGCATTTTTTCCCCGACAATGCCGTTGAGTATTACGTATCGTACTACGACTATTATCAACCGGAAGCTTATTTGCCTTCCACCGACACATATATAGAAAAGGATTTGGCTATCAATGCCGAGATAGACCGCCTGCGTCTGGCAGCCACATCATCGCTCTTGTCCGGCAGAAAGGACGTGATAGTCGTTTCTTCCGTATCCTGTATTTACGGTATGGGCAATCCCTCCGATTTTTACAACAATGTCATTTCCGTACGCAAAGGTCAGCTGCTGGACAGAAATGTTTTGTTGCGCAAATTGGTGGATAGTCTTTACGTCCGCAACGACCTTGATTTGCAAAGAGGTACATTTCGCGTCAAAGGCGATACAGTGGATATTTATTTGGCTTATGCCGAACAAATACTGCGCATCATGTTTTGGGGCGATGAAATTGATGCCATAGAAGAAATAGACACGGAAACAAATCTCGTGGTTCACACATACGAAGATTACAACATCTATCCTGCCAATCTCTTCATGACCACAAAAGAAAGCACACTGCGCGCCATACATCAGATAGAAGACGATTTGACAAAACAAGTGGAACACTTCAACGAACTGGGAAAGCCGCTCGAAGCCAAACGCATTTACGAACGCGTAACATACGATATGGAGATGCTGCGCGAATTGGGACATTGTTCGGGCATAGAGAACTATTCTCGCTATTTCGACGGCAGAGAACCGGGCACACGTCCGTACTGCCTGCTCGACTTTTTTCCCGAAGACTTTCTTATCGTCATAGACGAAAGTCATGTGAGCGTACCGCAAATCAGTGCCATGTACGGAGGCGACCGCGCACGCAAAGAAAACCTCGTGGAATACGGCTTCCGCTTACCTGCCGCCATGGACAACCGTCCGCTGAAGTTCGACGAGTTTCGTCAACTTGCCAAACAAGTGATTTACGTCAGTGCCACGCCCGCAGACTACGAACTGAACGAAAGCGAAGGCGTTGTCGTCGAACAGGTCATTCGTCCCACAGGCTTGTTAGACCCCATTATAGAAGTACGTCCCAGCATGAACCAAATAGACGACTTGATGGAAGAAATACAACGGCGCATAGAAGCAGACGAACGCATTCTTGTCACCACCTTGACCAAACGCATGGCAGAAGAACTCACCACTTATCTGCTCAACAACGGTGTGCGCTGCACCTATATTCACAGCGATGTGGATACGCTGGAGCGCGTGAAACTCATCGGCGAACTCCGTCAAGGATTGTACGATGTACTTGTAGGAGTAAACTTGTTGAGAGAAGGACTGGATTTGCCCGAAGTCTCGCTTGTAGCCATCCTCGATGCAGACAAAGAAGGCTTCTTGCGTTCGCATCGTTCGCTGACGCAAACGGCAGGACGCGCCGCACGCAACGTCAATGGGAAAGTCATCATGTATGCCGACAAAATAACGGAAAGCATGCGCCTGACCATAGAAGAGACCAACCGCCGGCGAGAGAAACAAATCGCTTACAACACGTTGCACAACAAAACGCCACAACCTATCAAGAAAGAGCGTACCAACTCATTGGGGCAAACACGCACGGACATACCCGAAGCAAAAAGCTATCAAGACTATATCCCCGTGATACAACGTGTGGCAGAAGAAGAAAGCAACTACATGTCCGTACCGCAATTGGAAAAAGCCATCAAACAAATGCGCAAACGCATGCAGGAAGCCGCAAAGAAACTCGACTTTATAGAAGCTGCGCAATACCGCGATGAAATCATCAAACTGGAAGAACGCCTCAAGGAAAAGCAAGCCACATCCTAACAAGAAGTTTCTTTATTGGCAAGTCGCCGACACTCTTGCATCGACAACAAAAAAAGGTGACTAAAAACGACACCTTTATACATTGCTATCGAAAACACATCTCACGAAAAACAAGCTTTCACAAGCAAAAATTCCCAACGCAAGCAATACGTTATCAGCGCATTGCGGTAAAAGTTCCTTTTTGTTTTCATATTCTAAAGTTTTTATTTTATCTTTCCTTTAGTTTTCAGGAAAAGCGTTAAAGCAAAGACAGGAAATTAACCTAACAACAAAAAACAGACATAAGTTTTCAGTAACGATAAAAACATACATATGAAAAGTAAGTCCTTTATCAGTAGTATTTTTTTTGCCCTTTTAGTATCGTCGTGCAACCATACAAAAGAAGTGGCTCAACCGTCATCACACATCGTCAATTTCACCGGTTCATTCAACGAGCAAGTTTCTCGCGCTTCCAATACATCCTGGAGCAAAAACGATGCGATAGGTGTGTTCATGCTCAAATCAGCCGATAAGCAGGTATTGGAAATCAACAAACAATACATTACTACAAGCGAAAACGGCTACTTTACTCCCATCAATGGGAACTTACTCTATCCGACCAATGGCGACAAAGTGGATTTCATCGCCTACTATCCTTACATGCCAGGAACAACACTCGCATCTTATGCCATCAACACAGCTACACAAAACAACCTTGAAGCAATAGACATTCTTTATTCCAACAATCTTACCGAACGAAACTCCACACACAGGTTCAATACATTGCAGTTTCGTCATCTCATGAGTAAAATAGTCTTGAATATATCTTCGGAGAAAACGCTCACTGGTTTGACAGCTACTATCAAAGACATAAAGACCAAAGGAACACTCGACTTGAAAAACGGCACCATCACACTCGATGAAACTTCTACGGCAGACGTTCCCATGCACATAAGCAACGACCAACAAACTGCAGAAGCCGTACTCCTGCCACAAACACAGAATAGTACCATCAAAATAACACTACAATTCAATGGGAAAACACGCACCTTCGACACCAAACTTTCCCAACTTGAAGGTGGCGTAAAATATACCTATAATATAAAGGTAAAAGGAAACAACACCATCAGCCCCGAAGCACCCGACTACAAACGTTGGCGAGAAACTCCGGTTATCACTGCGGATATGATGAAGAAAAAACATATACACTACATCAATCACACTGTGCCGGGAAACACAAATATCCGCAACTACAGTTTATTGTACGATTCTGAGATGAAGATATCCTATTGGGTTGCGTATCCGCTTTGCCCGTATTATACAGGTTCGGGAAGATACGAGAAATGGGATTATGACCCAGCTATCTCATCCACACTTCAACCAAATATGAAAAAAGGACTGGGCAGTAACTATGACCGTGGACACCAAATACCCAATGCAGACAGAAATGCCAATCCACAATTATCGTATACTACTTTCTATTACACAAACATGACTGCACAAATAGGCAAAAAACTAAATCAAACTATTTGGCAAAGCTTGGAAGAAAAAGTACGTTCTTGGATGTCCGGCACCGATACTGTCTTTGTGGTGACAGGTGCAGTACCTACCACAGCAGAAAATCCTAACTTACATTGGTACACCAATCCCAACGACTCAAAACGTATAGTAGTACCCAAAGCCTATTACAAAGTGTTGGCACGTAAAATACAAGGCAAGTTTACTACCATAGGGTTCTACCTCGAACACAAAGAATATAACGATAGAAACTTTATGCAGTATGCTACTTCGGTAAGTGAAGTTGAAAAGAAGACCGGCTTTACCTTCTTCCCCTCCATTGAGAAAGAGATAAAAGATAAATACAATCAAAATGAATGGCAATAAATCATTTAATCCTATCAATATGAACATGAAATCTTTACTTCCCGTATGGGGTTTGGCAACGATGCTATTGGCATCATCTTGCACCAATGAAGATGACAACAGCACATGGCGTAGCAACGACAGTGTTGTATTCACTTCACAAATCAGCAAAGAACAATCGTCGCGTGCAACCATCGACAACACATGGAACGAAAACGATGAAATCGGAATTTTCATGAAAGCGTCAGGCAGCGAGTTGAGCACCGCCACAGCTAAGAACCAAAAATACTTAGCAGCAACAAATGGAGCTCTTACTGCAGTAGGCGAACCTATCTACTTCCCTTCGCAAGGGACATCCGATTTCATAGCTTACTACCCTTATCAAGCTAACTTGAACGGAACAAACGTGACTGTGAACATCAGCGACCAAACAAATCTGTCAAAGATAGACTTGCTCTACTCAAACAATAGTACGAATGTGGCAAGCGGCAGTGCTGTGAACTTAGTATTTACACACAAGTTGACACAATTGGTTTTGAACGTAACAGCAGGCGAAGGCATCACCGGCACAGAAGGACTTTCTGTTACATTGGCAAATGTATTGACAGAAGCAACATTCGACTTGGCTGCTAACAAGCTGTTGAACGACGGAAAGAAATCTACCATCACATTCAATACCACCGCCGACGGCAAAAAAGCACAAGCAATTGTCATCCCGATGGAAGAAGGCAAAGACCGTATACTAACCTTTACACTCAACGGCAAAAGCTTCGCATACACATTGCCCGAAAACACCAAGTTTGAAGAAAGCACCAAACAATCTTACAATGTCAACCTCTCCAAAAATGGAGACAAGCTGGCTGTAACATTCCAACCTGCCTCCATCACAAATTGGACAGACAAACCCGGTGGCGACATCAATGTAAATTTCGATGACGAAACCACACCAACACCCACTCCAACGACTATCTTCAGTGAGACTTTCGAAACTTCACAAGGAAACTTCACAATAAATACGATAGCAGCTCCAGATTCAGCTTTTAATATCTGGACACATAGTGCTCAATACAAGTGTATGAAAGCTTCGGCTTATGCTAATAAAAAAGCACATGCAGCAGAAATGCGCCTCGAATCTCCCGAAATAGATTTGAGTTCAGCTGCAGCGCCAAAACTCTCTTTTGAACATATCAGCAGATTTGCAGCCAATAACTCAGAAGATTTACAGCTACAAATCAAAGTCAAAGATGGTGCAGATTGGACAACTATCGTTATACCTCAATACTCTTCAGGTAGCGATTGGAATTTTGTAAGTTCCAATGAAATAGATTTGTCTACTTATAAAGGAAAAACCATTCAACTCGGTTTCAAGTATAAGAGTTCTGCAACAAAAGCAGCAACATGGCAAATTAAGAATGTAAAGATTGTTGATAACAATAACTCCGGTGGCAGTGGCGACACTCCAACTCCTCCTGTTCCCCCGACACCCACACCTCCAACCACAGAAGTCACAACAATCTTTCTGGAAGAAATGGGCACTTCCATTACAGAGGTAGATTCAAACAATAAGTCTAAAAAATACAAGATTGCAGAGTACAAAGACAAATGGAGTATCTCAACTAATACTTACACCGGCACTAACACTGATGTCAGACAATTAGAAGCTGATAAAAACCCTCATATCTGGTTTCCTACAAAAGGTGGTGACTTTACTATTGAAGGCTTCAATACTACCGGATATACGGAACTGACTTTGACATTCAGCATTGCTATAAATAATGCCACCGGTCAGACCAACACATTGACATTATTTGCAGGAGAAACTCAAATAAACTATCCTGTTGTAAATACACCCGGCATGAATCAATTTGTAGAAGTAAGCGCAACTCTTCCGGCAAATACAACAAAAATTAAATTCGTAGCAGACAACGCAACAAATACCAAAGGAACGCGTTTGGACAACATCAAACTCGTTGGTAAGAAATAAACACTTTTCAAAAGCAAAGGAGGTGAACAAAAACTCCCTCCTTTGCTTTATTTCTATTACATAAACATTTACATAAATACCCTATGAAGCATAAGCTACTGCTATTCTTCCTGCTGTTGCTTCCACAAATTCTAATTGCACAAACTGTTAGAACACTACGAGGAAGTATTATCGGGGCAAGAAGTGGCGAACCTATTCCGGGTGTCATCGTCAAAGTACTCAATCAAGATTTACAAGTGACAACAGACGAAAAAGGACGTTTCAGTATTCCAAACTTACATCCCGGCAAATACTCTTTACAACTAAATTCAGTACTCATACAACCTAAGTTGCTCAACGTGGAAGTTGCTCAAATGGGAGATACGGAAACGGGAGTTATCAAAGTAGAAGAAATCAATACGCCAACCGACCTCTCGACAGTTGGAATAATAGACGCCGAACTCTTTGACGATGACGGAGGCACATCCACACAAGAAATAAATTCGACAGTGGTACTTTCCAATGATGTATTTCTCAACAAATCATCCTATCAATTATCTCCCATGCGCTTTATGCCGCGTGGTTATGATAATACTCGCAATCAGAAATACATCAATGGCGTGGCTTTCAACGACCAAAACAGAGGAGTTTTCAACTATGCGGCAATAGGTGCGCTCAACGACCTCACACGTAATGGCGATGCAGCACATTTCACACAGGCAGGTAGCTTCACTTTCGGAGCATTGGGAGGAGCTGAAAATATCAATATGCGAGCTTCTTCTTACACGCCGGGACACAAGGCTACGCTTAGCATCACCAACCGCAACTATTATTTACGTGGGATGTACACTTACTCCACCGGATTGAACAACAAAGGATGGGCATTTACCGCTTCTGTCGGAGGACGTTATGCCGGAGAAGGTTATATCAACGGAACTTATTATCGCAATTTTGCTGTGGCGCTTTCGGCAGAAAAACAATGGCAAGGCGGTAGACACAGTTTATCTTTGGTGACATTCGTATCACCGATAGTCAGAGGACAACAAGGCAGTACTTTCAAAGAAGTATATACACTAACAAACAATTACCGTTACAATCCCAATTGGGGCTATTATAATGGAAAGAAAAGAAATGCACGCGAAGTATATGCCTTCGACCCGACAATCGTACTATCGCATATTTGGAAAATCAGCCCCAATACCACACTTACCACCGGTTTGGGAATACATTATGCACGTTATGGAGGTTCTTCGCTCAATTGGTACAAAGGAGCAGACCCACGCCCCGACTACTATCGCTATCTACCATCCTATTATACGGAAGGAGTCATCAAAGACCAATTGACTACGGCTTGGCAAAACAACAATCCGAACTATACTCAAATCAATTGGAACAGCCTTTACACAGCCAATCTCAATAATGTAAAATACGGCGACGGTTCTGCCATCTACATGATAGAAGAAAGAAGAAGCGACCTCTTTGAAACGACATTCAACTCTACGCTCAATACACAGTTGGGACACAACCACAGCTTGACAGCAGGATTTGAAGCCCGTTACACACTCTCCGACCAATTCAAAACCGTAAAGGACCTGATGGGAGCCACACACGTTTTCGATATAGACAAGTATGCCGAACGTGATTTTGCAGGCGACCTCGATAAAATGCACAACGACTTAAACCGTCCTTACCGGCAAGTCTACAAAGACGGTATTTTCGGCTATCACTTCAACTTCAACATCTACTCCGCCAATGCCTGGGTTATCAACAATTACCGTTCTCGCTATTGGGATGTCTACTACGGTTTCAAGGTGAAGCATACTTCTTTCCATCGTGATGGTAAAATGAGAAACGGACGTTATCCCGACAATTCTTACGGGAAAGGTACAACGCACAACTTTACAGACCTTACCATCAAAGGTGGAGCAACCTACAAGTTCAACGGCCGCCACATGTTGAACGCCAATTTCAGCTATGGCAGCGAAGCTCCTCTACCCAACAACGCTTACATCTCTCCGCGTATATCCGACATGTCCATCAAAGATTTGAAGAGCGGACGTATCTTGAGTGCAGACTTGAGTTATATCGTATCTCTTCCTTCGTTTGTAGGTCGTGTAGGTGTATTCCAAACTGCTTTTTACGACCAAGTAGAACGCAACAGTTACTACGATGACACAGAAAAAACTTTCCTCAACCATGTGATGTACGGCATCAACAAAATACATCGGGGAGTGGAACTGGGCGCAACTTACAAGATAGACGACCATTGGAGTATAGATATTGCAGGTAGTGCGGCACAATACTATTACAGCAATAATCCGAATGGTGTAAAAAGCGCGGAGAACGGAAAAATCGCAGACGAATACGAAAAAGTATATATGCGCAATGTACACGTAGGCGGAGTGCCGCAGTTGGCAGGAACCATAGGAGTACGTTATTTTATCGATTATTGGTTTCTGGGTGCCAATTTGAACGGCTTCGGTAGTAATCATATTTCAGCTTCTCCCATTCGCCGTTTGGCTTCTACCTACTCGACGGTAGTTCCCGAAACACTCGAATACGATGCATACAAGATGCTCACCACACAAGAGAAACTTGCCGGTGGTTGCACAATAGACCTCTCTATCGGGAAAATGTTCTATTTGGGCAAACGCTCGTTCAATGTAAACATCTCCGTCAACAATATATCGAACAGAAGAAACATTGCAACAGGCGGCTTTGAGCAAGGGCGTTACGATTTGTCGTCCCCCAACAAGTATGCAAGCAGATATTTCCTGATGCAAGGCATCAACTGCTTTATCAATGCGTCTTATCGTTTTTAATCTTAGTTTTCACACATAAAATAAATAGGAATATGAAACTTCTCAATATAAACAAGATTGGTTTTGCACTTCTCACCGCTCTGACTTTTACGGCTTGCGAAAAGACTTACGATGCTCCTCCTCTCAACGAACCGATATATACGGGAGCACCGGCAAATATTACCATTAGCGAATTGCGTAAACAGTATCCTGCCACAACAGAAAAGCCTTTGACCATCGAAAAAGATTTAATTCTGAAGGCTTATGTTTCCGGCGAAGACCAATCGGGCAATATCTACAAGAAGATATTCATACAAGATGCTACGGGCGGTCTCGAAGTAGAAGTCGACCAAACCAATATATACAATCACTATCGAACAGGTCAAGAAATCTACATTGACCTCAAAGGTCTTTCCATGTCTGTGTACGGCGATGAACCGCAACTCGGACATCCGCAAGGTACCAATTTCCGTATCCCTTGGGATATTTTTACAGCCAAATTCCGTGCCAACGGCTGGGCAAGCACTAACAACGTAATACCGACAGAAATTTCCGACCTCAGCACACTCAACACAGATGTGGAAAAATACAAGTTCACTCTGGTGACACTGAAAGACGTGCGTTTTCAAAACGGCGGTAAAAATCCGTATGCTCCCACAAGCGGTTACGGACAAGAACTGCTTACAGATGCAAAAGGCAATAACATCGTAGTACGTACGAGCAACTATGCAGATTTCGCTGCAAAAATCCTGCCTAAGGGTCAGGGTAGCATCACCGGTATATTGGGACGCTTCAAAGGAGCCTGGCAATTCACACTTCGCTCGATAAAGGATGTCGGTTATTTCGATGGAACGGACAATCCTACAACTCCCATTACACCACCGACGGAAGTCACTCTTTTCAGCGAAAACTTCGGAACACCGGTCAAAGAAAACAATCAATGGCCCCTGTTCGCAGACTACAAAGGTTTCCAAAATCCGAAAGAGATGTTCGAAACTATAGCCGGAAGTCCGTCGGTACGCGTGGTAAGCAACCACACCAATGTTTGGTTCCCGACAAAAGCAGATGCAGGCATACGTATCAAAGACATAGCTTCTACTGTAAAAACCGCGACACTCGAAATTGCTCTCGGTGCCAATGTTTATAAAGCAGGAGAAAGTCAGGACTTGAATGCTTTCAAAATCAAGTTGAACGACACCGAAATCGTCATACCCTCGAAAGTAATCACAGGCGACAATCAAGAAGGAAACAAACCTTTCTCTTTCAAGTTTGAAAACGTAGCATTGAAAGAAAAGAATACCATAGACATCAGCATCGCCAATGCAGACAACAAGTTCGGAATGCGTTTGTACAGCATCAAACTTTATACCTCAAGCGGAAGCGGCAACGGCGGTAATACCATCAATCCGAACCCGAACAACTAACGCCATTGCACAATGAAAAGAATAAGTTTCATCTTCACACTTGTATGGCTATGGATAAGTATCCCCGCCCTTGCACAAAAGAAGCTGGGCGTATATTCTGTTGCCTTTTACAATATCGAAAACCTGTGGGATACCGACGACGACCCGAACAATAGCGGAGACGATGACTACACACCCGAAGGGCGTTATCAATGGACACCGGAAAAGTACCGACAAAAACTGATGAATGCCGCTATGGTCTTGTCGCAACTGGGAAAAGACTACTGCCCCATGGGAGCCGCGTTAATAGGAGTTTCGGAGATAGAAAACCGCAGAGTATTGGAAGACCTGGTGCAATCCGAACCACTGCGTTCCATCGGTTATCAAGTGATACATTTCGAATCGCCCGACCATAGAGGAATAGACGTGGCAGCATTGTACAATCCGCGCATCTTCACGTTCGAGAAAGCCACCATTTATCCTTACAACAATCCCGAAGCACCCGATTTCAAAACACGCGACCAACTGTTGGTAAGCGGTAAACTGGCTGGCGAACCCTTTCATATGATAGTCAATCACTGGCCATCCCGTTACGGTGGGAATAAGTCTTCGCCCTCGCGCGAGTTTGCAGCCGCAATCACAAAGCACATTGCAGACTCCATCCGCAGAAGCGACCCGGAAGCAAAAATCGTTATCGTAGGCGACTTGAACGACGACCCTTACAACAAGAGTTGCAGTAAAGTACTCGAGGCACAAAGAAAAACAGAAGATACACCCCAAGACGGTTATTACAACACGACTTGGAAACTCTACGACGATGGTATCGGGACACTTTGTTATCAAGGACAGTGGAATTTGTTCGACCAACAAATCATTTCGGGCAATCTACTCGGTGCGGACAAACGTACGCTCAAGTTCTGGAAAACGGAAATCTTCAGCCGTCCCTTCCTCTTGCAGCAAGAGGGGAAGTACAAAGGTTATCCGTTTCGTTCGTTCTCCGGTAATGTTTTTCAAGGCGGTTTCAGCGACCACCTGCCTACCGTGAGTTACTATGTGAAGATTATCAGCGACACACCCGTCGAAGAATAAATACGAGAAAGAGCGTGCCTGCAAAAAATGTAGGCACGCTCTTTTTTTATACGGCGCATTACTTTCGCCTGCGCATCCATTCACAACTCCCCCAAACAAACCTCCCCTACTCATTCTATGTATAAATACGCTAAGGAGGTGTGTCGTTTCCGTAGATTTATGTTATTCCACGTCCGTATTTCGGCAGTCGTTGCACAATGACTTTTCGGTTCCTCAAAGCCACCTTCTTGATGCAAAGAAAACACCTCTACAATGCCTTCCTGATGCGATTATTACGTTAACATTCTTTGACGCTGTTGTCATCGCGATAGCAACATGTTCTCATCGCGATAGCAACATGATGCTATCAAGTTGTGTACATGTTGTTATCAACTTGGCAAATACTATCTATCATCATACTAAAGAATAAAAGAGATTTATGGAAAAACTCATACATTGACAAGAAGAATAATTCTACAAAAGTTTTTGCATTTTTCAGAGTATCTCTATTTTTGGCAAATAAAGCTTGTTAAATCGGTCGGTACTATTCATAAACTTGAAAATGATAAGAACAATTATTATAACCCTTATGGCTATTGGAGCAAGCACTACAAGTGAAACCAAAAGGAAATTACAGCATTCATCCAACATAATATATAAGGCTCTTAGATTAAGAGCCTTTATCGTATTTCCATATCTTATGAAAAAAAGTATTCTTGTCTTCTTCTTGCTATGGCATTTTACAAGCATTTTTTCCCAAACAAGTAGCTACAAACCATTTGCAATCGTAGATTCCATAGATATATCTCATATTCGTTGTACATATCATTATTTCCTAAATAACAAACAGACCAACGAAATTCATACCA
>JBGXXU010000135.1:0-14177 GCA_041814865.1 Phocaeicola sp.
ACGGCATTGCATAAATATACAGAAAAGAGAGATGTTACCGTATATTTATGCATGGGAAACGCCGTATTTCGGTATGGCTCTCTTTACCTTGCTTCTGTGTGCGTATGAAGCGGACGGGAAGCACGATTGTTCTCACGTTAAAAAGAAGCAAAAAGAAAGGAGCGGGAGGGCGATGCACGTAAAGTTTGCGTACCTTTGAAGTTGCAAAACAACAGAAACAATGAGAAAAATAACGATAGCCATCGACGGTTTCTCTTCTTGTGGGAAGAGTACCATGGCGAAAGATTTGGCACGTACCATCGGGTATATTTATATAGACAGCGGTGCCATGTACAGAGCGGTTACGCTGTATTGCTTGAAAAAAGGACTTTTTTCTGCCGACAATCAACTGGATGAAACTGCTTTGCAACAACAACTCCCGAATATCAATATCACATTTCGCCTGGATGCGGAGACACAATCGCCCCAAACCTATTTGAACGGCGAACTCGTGGAGCAAGCCATCCGTACGATGGAGGTTTCGTCGCGCGTCAGTATCGTGGCGGCATTGGGCTTCGTACGAGAGGCTTTGGTGCGTATGCAACAGGCATTGGGCAAAGAAAAAGGTATCGTCATGGATGGCAGAGATATTGGGACAACGGTTTTCCCCGATGCGGAAATGAAAATCTTCGTCACGGCAAGTCCGCAAGTTCGTGCACAGCGCAGATACGACGAGCTGAAAGCCAAAGGCGAAAAAGCAACTTTCGAGGAGATATTGCACAACGTGCAGGAAAGAGACCGCATCGACCAGTCGCGCGAAGTCAGTCCGTTGCGCAAAGCAGACGATGCCCTCTTGTTGGACAACAGTCATATGACCATTGCCGAACAGAAAGCATGGCTGATAGAACAGTTCAACCGCATCACGGCATGAGCAAGATAGAAATAGACCAAGGCTCCGGCTTCTGTTTCGGTGTGACCACAGCCATCAAAAAAGCGGAAGAAGAACTGGAAAAGAGCGGCACGCTCTATTGCCTTGGCGACATTGTGCACAATGGCAGGGAATGCGACCGACTGAAACAGCGCGGGCTTATCACCATCAATCACGAAGAATTTGCCCGTTTGAAAAACGTAAAGGTATTGTTCAGGGCACACGGCGAACCACCTGCCACTTACGAGATAGCTCGCAGAAACAACATTGAGTTGATAGATGCGACTTGCCCGGTGGTATTGCGTTTGCAAAAACGTATCAAACAGGAACACGACACTACGTTGCCCGACCGCGAAAAGCAAATCGTAATTTATGGGAAAAACGGTCATGCGGAAGTACTCGGTCTGGTAGGACAAACGAACGATAAAGCCATCATCATCGAAAAGTTCGACGAAGTAAACCGTTTGGATATGACCAGAGACATACGTCTTTATTCGCAAACCACCAAGTCTTTGGAAGAATTCAGGCGCATCGTCAAGTATATTTCGGAACATATCAGTCCGGGAGCTACATTCGAGTACCACGATACGATATGCAGACAGGTTGCCAATCGTATGCCCAATATCCGCAAATTTGCGGCGACACACGATTTGATATTCTTCGTTTCGGGACGTAAGAGTTCCAATGGAAAGATACTGTTTCAAGAATGCCGGCAAGTGAACGAAAACTCTCATCTGATAGACGGACCTGAAGAAATCGACGCTTCTCTGCTTGCCAAAGCCGGTACGGTGGGCATTTGCGGAGCCACATCCACGCCTCGCTGGTTGATGGAAGCCTGCAAAGAACGCATAGAACAGTTGACACAAACCGTCGATGGAGCGAAAATAGACATCGAGCAATACAATTAAAAACAAAAAGAATTTCATGGAAAAGATAAACTGTGTAGGTATCCTCACTTCGGGAGGAGATGCACCGGGCATGAATGCAGCCATTCGTGCGGTGACTCGCTCCGCTATATTCAATGGTTTGCAAGTAAAAGGTATTTACAGAGGATACAAAGGATTGATAACAGGAGAAATCAAGGAATTCAAAACGGAAAACGTAAGCAATATCATACAACAAGGCGGTACCATCCTGAAAACAGCGCGTTGCGAAGAGTTTCTCACGCCCGAAGGTCGTAAGATAGCTTACGAAACCATGCAACGAGAGGGTATAGATGCGCTGGTCATCATCGGTGGCGACGGTTCGCTGACGGGCGCACGCATTTTCGCACAGGAATACGATGTGCCGTGTATCGGTTTGCCCGGTACGATAGACAATGACCTTTACGGTACCGATACCACCATAGGTTATGACACTGCACTCAATACTATATTGGATGCCGTAGACAAAATACGAGACACGGCAAGTTCGCACGAACGTCTCTTTTTCGTAGAAGTGATGGGACGCGATGCAGGTTTTCTGGCACTCAACGGTGCTATTGCAGGAGGCGCGGAAGCCGCTATCATTCCGGAGTTCAGCACAGAGTTTGACCAACTCGAAGAGTTTATCAAAAACGGTTTTCGCAAATCGAAAAACAGTTCCATCGTTTTGGTCGCAGAGAGCAAGCACACCGGCGGTGCCATGCATTATGCAGAACGTGTGAAAAACGAATATCCGGAGTATGATGTACGTGTGAGTATCTTAGGGCATGTACAACGCGGAGGTCGTCCCACATCGCACGACCGTATTATAGCGAGTCGTATGGGCGTAGCCAGCATAGAAGCACTCATGGAAGGACAACGCAACATCATGGTGGGTATAGAAAACAATAAAATAGTGTACGTACCTTTTGCTAAAGCCGTAAAGAAGAACAAGCCCATCGACGAAGAACTGTTGACGGTACTGAAAGAATTATCCATCTGATCACACTTTTCGTAAGCGGAGCAAAAGCACGTCTCCGCTTATTTTATGTCGAAACGAAATGCAAACATCTCACGAAACAAAGTATATCACCAATGCCCGTATTTTCACGGGCGAAACAACATACACAAATCGAGCCATTGCCGTACAAGACGGACGTATCACAGCTCTTCTTTCTATTGATGCCGTTCCCGCAGGAGCAAATACGATAGACTTGCATGGCGATTGTATCGCACCGGGTTTTATAGATATACAAATCAACGGTGGCTATCAACGTTATTTCTCCCTGCAACCCGATGAAGAGACTGTCCGCGAAATTACTCAGGCGTGTCTGGAACATGCTACACCGTACTTCTATATCACGCTGATTTCCTCGCCTGTCGAAGTTATACATCAAGCTATTGTTACAATCAGGGAAGCGAAAAAGCACAATCCACACTTGCTCGGCATGCACTTGGAAGGTCCGTTTCTAAATCCCATACGTAAAGGTGCACACAGCGAATCGGTCATACGTTCGGTAGACGGAAACAAGTTGAAAGAGATATTGGATGCAGGCAAGGATGTCATTCGTTTGATTACCGTTGCTCCCGAATGTCTGTTACCGGAGCAAATGGAATACTTATCGGCAAGCGGAATACAGGTTTCCATAGGTCATTCCAATCTCGATTACGAAACAGCTATGCGCTTTTTCGATGAGGGTGTGAATATGGTCACGCATTTATACAATGCCATGTCGCCTTTTACGCATCGTGCCCCCGGGTTGGTGGGTGCCACGTTGGAAGCAGAGAATGTATATGCGCCTATTATTCTTGATGGGCGTCACTGTCACCCAGCAAGTGCACGTCTGGCTTATCGTTGTAAAAAAGAGAAACTGATATTACTGACAGATGCCGCAGTATTGGGCAGGCGAATGAAAGAAATGAATTGGGAAGGGTTGCATGCCATGCTTACACCCGATGGTTACTACGTAAATCCCGACGGCAATTTGGCGGGTTCTGCTATTTCTATACCCGAAGCCGTACGCAATGCGCAGCATTTTCTCGGTGTTTCTTTGCAGGAAGCCGTGGAGATGGCAACCTCTCGTGTGGCAAAAGCCATTGGAAGCGACAAATATATCGGCTATATTGCAACGGGCTATCCCGCTGTCTTTTCGGTTTTCGATGAAAGTCTTACGAAATATCGGACATTGATGTTGTAAACGAAGAACCTTTCGCTCAAGATTTTCTTCGTAAACTGCGAATTTTTGCTTTATCGTCTGCGGTGACGCGCAAAGACTCTGTTATCTTTTGCAAGGACTTGTTGAAAGTCCATGTATCCAAACGACTGTTGAGTAGATAGACATACGTGTTTTTCGGGAATTTCACATAACACGTAGATAACAACCACGCCACAGCCATGCGTGCATAATAAGCCTCGTGCGTGAAACTGTCTATCACGCTATACAATCGTTCGATGTATTCTTCGTCTATGAAATGAAACAGCATGACCATGCCGAAACGAACGCGATACTCTTCTTTGGAAGCAAGATAAGGTTGCAAGAACTCCCAAACCGCAACTTTATCTTTTTTGACCGTTTTATCCAAGCCACCGCAAAAGATATCGCACACCGCCCAATTGTCTATTTCGGGTACAAATCGTTCGATTTGTATTTTCTTCTCATCCCAAGACATGCGGATTTCGCCTGTTATCATGGCTTTGAGTAACTTTTCTTCTTGATATTCGGTGGGAATGTCGAGGTAATGCAGGGCTTCACCATTGCGCAACATTTCTTTTGCCATCTTGCGCAGTACGGGAACACGTACACCCAGCATCTTCACGCCGGGTATCAATGGCAAAGAAAATTGTTTATAGGTTTCGTCGCTTTCGCGATGCAGACGTGTCAAAACATTTTGTCGCAAAGTTGTCATGATGCTTGAGCTTGCTTCTTGGGTTTCCGTTTGAAAGATGTGCCTTTCTTCCCGGATTTTTTCTTATGCCGGTGTTCGCCCGACCGCTTGGGAGCATAAGCCGGTGCTTCTCCCAATTCTGCAGGAATAGGTATTTTGTATACTTCTTTTTCCAAAAAGTCTTCTATTTGCTTGAAGCGACTTTGTTCTTTTTCGCTGATAAACGTAATGGCACAACCGTCGTTGTTTGCGCGTGCCGTACGTCCTATGCGGTGTATGTAATCTTCGTTGTCATTGGGTACATCATAATTGATGACCAAACGTATGTCGTCTATATCTATGCCTCGCGCCACAATGTCCGTTGCCACCAACATATTGATGCGTCCGTTTTTGAATTCGTGCATGATGCGTTCGCGCTCGCTTTGCTCCAGGTCGGAGTGCATTTCGCCTACTGCCTGATGTTCACGTTTCAATGCTTTGCTTACTTCTTTTACTTTGAGCTTGGAAGAAGCGAAAATTATAACACGTTCGGGGTCTTTATTTGTGAAAAGTGAGCGAATGATTCCGGTCTTTTGAGATTCATAACATACGTATGCCGCCTGAATGATTTTCTCGGCAGGTTTTGATACGGCAAGCGATACTTCTACCGGATTATTGAGTATCTTTTTTGCCATCTGCTGTATTTTGGCAGGCATCGTAGCCGAGAACATGATGGTTTGTCGCTTGGGAGAAAGGTGTTTGACTATTTGGAGGATATCATCGTAGAAGCCCATGTCCAGCATGCGGTCGGCTTCGTCCAAAATAAAGAAAGATACTTTCGAAAGGTCTACATATCCTAGACTGAGATGGCTTAGCAAACGTCCCGGCGTGGCTATTACCACATCGGCACCCATTGTAAGACTGCGTTTTTCCTGTTCGAAGCGTATGCCGTCGTTTCCTCCGTAAACAGCAACGCTCGATATGGGTAGGAAATAAGAAAAACCTTCCATTTGTTGGTCTATCTGTTGTGCCAACTCTCGCGTAGGCGACATGATAACGCAGTTGATGGCATCTGTCGGATAGCTTCCTTTGCTCAGTTGGTTGATAACGGGCAACAGGTAAGCTGCTGTTTTGCCGGTTCCTGTTTGCGCTACTCCGATAAGGTCGTGTCCTTCCAATATCACGGGGATGGTCTGCTCTTGCACGGGAGTACACTCTTGAAAATTCATGGAATCGAGTGCATCCAACACGCTATCTTCCAAATCTAATTCAAAGAACTTCATTATTTAATCGATATTTGTTTGAGAGGGTTGAGGTGAAGTCTCAAAACTTGGCTTTTTCGTCTATGTAAGAATCCTTAAAGCCCAAGAAATACAATACGCCGTCCAGACCTATAGTGTTGATGGATTGTTTGGCATTGGCTGTCACTTTGGGCTTGGCATGAAAGGCGATACCTAATCCGGCAATGCCCAACATCGGCAAGTCGTTGGCTCCGTCGCCTACGGCTATTGTTTGTGCTATGTCTACTTTTTCCACTTGTGCGATGAGACGCAGCAATTCGGCTTTACGTTTTCCGTCTACGACTTCGCCAACATAACGTCCTGTGAGTTTTCCGTTCTCTACTTCGAGTTCATTGGCATAAACGTAGTCCAAACCGAACTTCTCTTTCAGATAATTGCCGAAGTAGGTGAAACCTCCCGACAGAATTGCCACTTTGTAACCATAGCTTTTCAATACGAACATCAGGCGTTCCACACCTTCCGTGATAGGAAGGTTTTCGGCTATTTCGCGCATTACGCTTACGTCCAATCCCTTGAGTAATGCTACGCGTTGGCGGAAGCTTTCAGTAAAATCTATTTCGCCTCGCATGGCACTTTCGGTGATGGCTTTCACCTGGTCGCCAACGCCCGCTTTGATGGCAAGTTCGTCTATCACTTCGGTTTCGATGAGCGTGGAGTCCATATCGAAACAAATCAGACGACGCATGCGACGATACATATTGTCTTGTTGCAAAGAGAAGTCGATACCGAGATTTTTGCTCAGTTCCATCAACTCTTTACGCAGTTCCTCTATGTTGTCGGGCGTACCGCGTACGGAAAATTCGATGCAGGCACGCGTTTGTGCTTTTTCTTCGTCCAAAGGAATACGTCCCGTCAAACGACGAATGCCGTCTATGTTGAGTTGGTGTGTAGCCAGGATACGGCTGGCTCCGGCTATCTGTTCAGCCGTGAGTTTTCTGCCGAGCAAAGTGAGGATGTAACGGTTTTTACCTTGTCCGCCCACCCATTCTTCGTATTCTTTTTTCGTAATGGGCGAGAATTGGATTTGAATACCCAATTCTGTTGCTTTGAAGAGTAAATCCTTCATTATATTACCCGAAACATTGTCGTCGCATTTGAATAGGATACCCAATGAAAGGGTGTGGTGAATATCTGCCTGACCGATATCCATGATGTCCACATCGTACTTGGAAAGAATTTCCGTAAAAGAAGCGGTCAAACCGGGACGGTCGAGTCCGCTGATACGTGTCAATATCAGTTCGGAATTGTTGCTCATGAGAATGCTTTTTAATTATCCGTTAATCTTTTGCAAAGGTACATATTTATATGGTAGTTGGCTGTGTGTGCGATGACTTTAGCAGATTTTGTTTTTCATTGTACAACGAAAAATGTCTACACGGCTATATGGACAATCATCCACAACGCTGTGTCCGAAATAGAGATATGTTTGCTACCATATTGTCTTGCCGTTGAAGGAGGGGGGCTTATTGTTACAGAGTACCGTCGTTTTGTTGTTCGAAAGTACGAACCGAATGGCAGAATGATGGTATCTGCTTAAAAACAACTACCTTTGTTCAAAGAATTAAAGGAAAATATCATGCAAAATTTTCAAGAACTGATACGCCGTCGTCGGAGTATCAGAAAATATAAGGAAGAGGCTTTGACACAAGAGCAAGTCGTGGATTTATTGAAAGCGGGACTGATGTCGCCAACTTCCAAAAACACGCACAGTTGGCAGTTCATCGCTGTGGACGATAAAGTTCTACTCGAAAAACTGTCGCGTTGTAAACCCGGAGGCGGTGGTTTTATCAAGGATGCGGCACTTGCCATTGTCGTGGCAGGCGACCCTATGGCAAGCGATGTTTGGGTGGAAGATGCGTCTGTTGCCGCTACTTTCATACAGTTGCAAGCCGAAGACCTTGGTTTGGGCTCCTGTTGGGTGCAGGTGAGAGGGCGCAATGCCGATGAATACACTTCATCGGACGAGTATGTACACGGTATCTTGGATATGCCTTTGCCTTTGCAAGTATTGTGTATCATAGCCATCGGACATAAATCTGCCGAGAAACCGGGTATGGACGATAGCGATTTGTTGTGGGAAAAGGTACACATCAACCGCTACAAACATGAGTAAACCGTTGCGCATCGTTTTGTTGGGAGCCGGTAGAGTAGCGACTCACCTTGTCGACAGGTTTGTTGCGCATTGTCGTATCGTGCAAGTGTACAGCAGAACGGCAACATCGGCAAATGCTTTGGCAGAAAAGATAAATAGCAAAGCGGTTATTTCTTTGGATGAGATAACGACGGATGCCGATGTGTATATTTTCTCTTTGGCAGATGATGCTTTACCCGAAGTTATTGCTCGATTGGCTCCGCGTGTGTCCGGTTCTCTGTGCATACACACGGCAGGCAGTGTGCCTATGGATGTTTTCGAAGGTCGTGCCACGCATTATGGCGTACTTTATCCCATGCAGACATTCAGCAAGGAAAAAAAAATAGACTGGGAGCGTGTGCCCGTATTCATAGAAAGCAAGCAAGATGCGGACATGGCGATGATACATTCTCTTGCCGGACTGCTCACGCCGAAAGTTTATACGGCTACTTCTGCACAACGCGCTTATCTGCATGTGGGAGCGGTGTTGTCTTGCAATTTTGTCAATCACTTGTATGCCGTGACGCAAAAACTGCTGGAAGCGCACGGCTTGCCTTTCGAAGCATTGTTCCCGCTGATTGAAGAAACCACAGAAAAAATTAAAACACTCGCTCCCATACAAGCGCAGACGGGACCTGCTCAACGAGGAGATATCCGAATTGTGGAGACGCATAGCAGGCTGTTGAGCGACGACCCTGCACTTCGGCAACTATACGATTTGATGAGTGCGCACATCGTACAATATAAAACAGAATACGAACATGATAAATTATGACTTGACCAAGATACGTGCGCTATTCTTTGATGTGGATGGCGTATTGAGTAGGGAAACAGTAGGTATGGATACCAATGGCGACCCTTTGCGTACCGTGAATATCAAGGACGGATATGCTTTGCAACTTGCTGTAAAACGTGGTTTGCACATTGCCATTATCACAGGAGCAAAGACAGAAACGGTACGTACACGTTACGAAAGTTTGGGAATTAAAGATATTTACATAGCAGCTTCCGTCAAACTTATCCCTTACGAGGAATTGTTGGCAAAATACGATTTGCAACCGGAAGAAGTATTGTATATGGGCGATGATATTCCCGATTACGAAGTGTTGCAATGTGTGGGTTTACCTTGCTGTCCTGCCGATGCAGCTCCCGAAATCAAATCGGTATGCAAATACATCTCTCACAAAAACGGAGGTTGCGGTTGTGGCAGAGATGTCTTAGAACAAGTTTTGAAAGCACAAGGCAAATGGATGTCCGATGCACATGCTTTCGGCTGGTGATTCTGCTGTAAAAACAAAATCCATCATGACAAATACAGAATTCAATTATACGGTCGAGCAATTTGCCGACCTTCAGTTGTTGCGTTATAAAGTGGAAGGTTTCGAACATCTTACTTTGCAACAAAAGCGTTATATCTATTATCTATCGGAAGCGGCTTTGGAGGGAAGAGATATTCTTTTCGACCAAAACGGACGCTACAATCTTATCATTCGCCGCTTGTTGGAAGCGGTTTATCGATATGGTGCTATTGATAGAACGACACAAGATTTTCACCAATTGGAAGTTTATCTGAAACGTGTGTGGTTTGCGTCGGGTATTCATCATCATTACAGTTGCGACAAATTTAAGCCGGGTTTCTCGTCCGCATATTTTCGAGAAGCGATAGAGAAAACTCCGCTCGATGTATTGCCTTTGCGTTCTTCGCAAAGCATAGAGGCTCTTTGCGAAGAGTTGTTCCCTGTTATTTTCGACGGGACTGTCATGCCCAAGCGCGTAAATCAAGCAGATGGCGAGGATTTGATAGTTACTTCTGCCATGAACTATTACGAGGGTGTGACGCAAGCAGAAGCCGAAGCTTTTTATGCAGCACAAAAACAAACAGGCGACGAGCATCCCGTGATGCATGGCATGAACAGCCGCCTGGTAAAAAAAGACGGAACGATATGCGAAGAAGTTTGGAAGATAGGCGGCATGTACGGGAAAGCCATCGAACGTATTGTGTATTGGTTGGAAAAAGCTGCGGCTGTTGCGGAGAACGACAGACAGAAGGAAGTCATCGCACTTCTGATAGAACACTACCGAACGGGAAGTTTGGAAGCGTTCGACCGCTATTCCATCGCTTGGCTGAGGGATACGCAATCGCATGTAGACTTTGTCAACGGCTTTATCGAAAGTTATGGCGACCCGTTAGGCATGAAAGCAAGTTGGGAAGCCATTGTCAATTTCAAAGATGTGGCAGCCACACATCGCACGGAGGTGTTGAGTGAGAATGCACAATGGTTTGAAGACCATTCGCCCGTAGCTTCTGCTTTCAAGAAAGAAAAAGTCAAAGGTGTATCTGCAAAAGTGATTACTGCGGCGATGCTGGGTGGCGACTTGTATCCGGCATCGGCTATCGGTATCAATTTGCCCAACTCCAATTGGATACGTAGCGAACACGGCTCAAAATCTGTGACGATTGCGAACCTGACGGATGCTTACAGCAAAGCGGCACACAAAAACGGTTTCAAAGAAGCTTTCGTGATAGACGAAGAGACCATCGCTTTGATAGAGAAATATGGCGACCTCACAAGCAATCTTCATACCGATTTGCATGAATGTCTGGGACATGGTTCCGGTAAACTTTTGCCCGGCGTAGACCCCGATGCCTTGAAAGCATACGGTTCTACCATAGAAGAAACGCGTGCGGACTTGTTCGGATTGTATTATATGCCCGACGAGAAACTCGTCGCTCTCGGATTGACACCCGATGCCGAAGCATACAAAGCGGAATACTATACCTTTATGATGAATGGTTTGCTCACGCAATTGGTTCGTATAGAATATGGTAAAGATGTGGAAGAAGCACATATGCGCAACCGCCAACTCATTGCACGGTGGGCATTGGAAAAGGGAGCGGACGAGCGGGTGGTGGAACTCGTGAAAAACGATAAAGGACATACTTATGTGCGCATCAACGACTATGTACGACTGCGTGCACTTTTCGGAACCCTGTTGGCAGAGATACAACGTATCAAGAGCGAGGGGGACTACGAAGCAGGACGTTTGCTGGTAGAAACTTATGGTGTGAAGATAGACCCTGTCTTGCACAAGGAAATCCTGGAACGTTATGCAGCACTGCATCTGGCACCTTACAAAGGTTTCGTAAATCCCCGTTATATACCTATATATAATGCACAAGGAGAAATCACGGATGTACAAGTATCTTATACCGAAGGCTATGCCGAACAGATGTTGAGATACAGTGAAAATTATTCCAATTTATAAGCACATGAACACAGAAATACACGAAACGATAAAAGAAATCAAGGCACAGTTTCGCCTCTTTATGAATGGTGCCATTTCGCACAGCATGCGAGAGAAAGGCATGGGGTACAAGTTGAATTTCGGCATAGAGTATCCCCGCATCAAAGAGATAGCACAAGGTTTTAGTCCTTCGCCGGCGTTGGCGCAAGCTCTTTGGAAGGAAAACATACGCGAGTGTAAAATCATGGCAACACTGCTTTATCCTCGTGCTGAAGCGAGTCGTGAATTGTGCGAATTGTGGATAGAAGAAATGCAATATCCCGAATTGGCGGAGTATGCCGTAATGAATCTTTTCCAATACCTCCCCGATGCTTCGGATGTGGCATTTGCGTGGATGGCAGACGAGCGTCCTTATCCTGCGCTTTGCGGTTATTTGCTGATGGCGCGTTTGTTGATGGGTGGTGCGGTTTTGGAAGAACGTTCGGAAGCAGAGTTCGTAGACCAAGCCTTTGCCGCCATGGCGACCGACGAGCCGATAGTACAGAAAGCCGCAGGAACAGCGATGCGGAAGTTTGTCGCGGCACAACGAGGAAACTATCGTAAAATTTCGAAACATCTCAGCGAGTTGGCAACTTCGTCCAATGCGTTGGCAGTGGCATTGGCAGGCGAAATCAAAGCCGAAGCATTGTAACGGCAAACCTCTCACTCTCGTGACAGCAACTCTCCGATGGCCATAGACTTCGGGGAGTTGCTGTTTTTTTTCGTCGAAAAGGAGTTTCCGGATTTTTATTTTCTATCGAGCGGGTTTACTTTTTATCAACGGCAGTTTCTTCTTATAAGGGGAGAAGGCAAAATAACCTGCCACACTAAAACAAAGGAAGAGTATAGCATTGACTAAATCGGCTTTTTCGTAGTGCGAAATAATATCTGTGGAGTAAGCGGATGCTATGCGTGTGTAAGTGCAGAATGGGAAATAGACATTGTATGTTTCGTTCTGAATGAAGATTGCCATGATGGTGAAGAATACACAAATAAAGATGGGAATAATGAGATTTCGGAAGAGTAGACTCAAATACAATTGCATGGTGCCGACGCATAAAGAAGTCAATACGATTTTCGACAGAATGATGAGCGGGGTTATGGCATCGTAATACTGAGAGAATTTATAAGCGGGTATCAGTAGCTCGTAGCAGTAACCACAGATAATGAATACTGAGCATGTAATAACGCAAGAGCTTGTGATGAGTGTGAGCAGTGTAAGTAGCTTGGATAGATAAAGATGGCTTTTCCGGATGGGCATTGAAAACAAAAAACGCAGATTGTTGTTTCTGTATTCGATATCGCAGATGGAAAAACTGATTAGCCCGATAATTATGGGCATAAGCAGAGAAAGAACAGGTAGAGTTTGTCGTCCGAAAAATAGTATCCAGGGATTCTCCGGATAATGGATGTCTGTTCTGAAAAGAATTGCACGATTGCTATACAAAAGATACAAGAAGAGAAGAAAGAGAGCCACAGTCGGAAGTAGAATAGAGGAAAGGAGTCCTTTGTTGCCGAATACTTTATACAGCTCGGCTTTGAGTATATTGATAAATCCTATTTTGTGTTTCATAAGAGCTACGTCTAAATACTTCTTGTTAAATCCATAAATGCCTCTTCCAGAATAGAACCTTTTCTGACGATATCGTAAACAGCTATCTTTTCTTGTGCCAAACACTTTATTGTTTGCGCAAAGGTTTCGTCGGAACCTATTTCTCCTTCTATGAGGTGTTCGCTTTTCAGCGCGAAATGTTTTGCCAAGAATGTATTTGTCAGTGCCAATCGTGCATCATTGACTTTTATGGCAAATGTCCTTTTTTGCTGTTCCAACAATACTTTGATGTCACCTTCGAATACAATTTCCCCATTGTGTATGACACCGACTATATCGGCTATTTTTTCTACTTCTTCAAGGATGTGGCTGGAGAAAAATATGGTAGTCCCTTCTTCTTTGTTCATTTTTTGCAACAGCAAGCGCAATTCATATATGCCTTGTGGGTCTAAAGCATTGAGTGGCTCGTCAAGGATAAGCATTTCAGGACGATGAAATAAAGCCATGGCGAGTCCGAGCCTTTGTTTCAGCCCTGAAGATAGATTGCCCGATTTCTTGTCAGCGTGTTCTGTGAGTCCGACCAAAGAGAGAACTTCCGGTATGCGAGTCTTCTCCATATTGTAAATTTTGTCCAGGAAAATCAGGTTTTCTTTTACTGTGAGAAACGGATAAAAACAAGCTTCTTCTATCATGCTGCCTGTATTCGAACGTAGCAGAAGCGATTCTTTTTCGATAAGCGTGTTGTGAAACCGAATACTTCCCCGAGTAAACGGGAGCAATCCTAATAGTATTTGAATAGTAGTAGACTTGCCGGCACCATTTCTTCCCAAATATCCGTAGATACAGCCTTGTGGTATGGAGAGCGATATGTCTTTGAGTACTTGGGTGCGGTTGTAACCGAAAGAAAGTTCTCGGATGGATAATATGGTTTCCATTGTATTTTTTATAGCAGAATATCTTTTCAAAGATAGACAATTAAGGGATGTTTCTGTTTGCAACAATCATAAAACTCATGAGAACGACCGTTTTTCTTTGAGAGATATTCGGTGGTTCCTGTATAAATATACACTCTCCTTTATAACTCTGCAAACTTATAAACTCGCCCCTTCAAATTGGCAACATGTTGCGGGTTTGATAACAACATGTACACAACTTGATAGCATCATGTTGCTATCGCGATAAGAACATGTTGCTATCGCGATGACAACAGCGTCAAAGAATGTTAACATTATAA
>JBGXXU010000136.1:0-5161 GCA_041814865.1 Phocaeicola sp.
CCTTCTGTAAGCTGTTCTGACAGCGTTTTGTTGTTAACATTCTTTGACGCTGTTGTCATCGCGATAGCAACATGTTCTCATCGCGATAGCAACATGATGCTATCGACTTGACAACATGTTGTTATCAAATCGACAAACGCAACGTACTTTTTGCGCAAGCGCAACACAAGAAAAAACAGGTGTAAACCGATGCGGAACGCTATGCGCAACAAGCGCATGCGAACAAATCGACAAGTGACGGAAAAAGGTTCGGGGAATTATTGTGGTTCTATCTTGTCCAGCTCTGCACGCATACTCTCCAGTTCCTGGCGTATGGCTTTCAGACGCTCCACCACTTCGGAAGTTTTGCTCACGGCTTCTTTATTGTGTTTCAAGCGTTGTTTCGCTCCTGCTATCGTGAGTTTTTTCTCTTTCAACAGATGATAGACCAACCGTATATTGTCTATGTCCTCACGGCGATACTGACGGATGTTGCCACCAGCCTTCTTGGGCTTGATGATATCGAACTCTTTCTCCCAGTAACGCAAATTGGATTCCGTGACCCGAAACATTTCTGCCACTTCGGATATAGACCAATATATTTTTCTGCTGTTTTCTTCCATTATATATAGGTGAGGTGCCGGCAAAATCTCTTGTCTTCTATGTCTTTTACGCTATCGTGCAGTAAGTTTTTCTATACAAGATGCGAGCAAAAATACGAAAAGCACCTATCTTTGCAAAGATAAACTAAGGATTATTAACAATAAGACAAAGAAAGTATATGCTAACGGCAAACGAAATCAGAGATGCCTTTGTGAAGTTTTTCGAATCGAAAGGTCATCAAATCGTACCTTCGGCTCCGATGGTCATCAAAGACGACCCGACACTGATGTTCACCAATGCGGGGATGAACCAATTCAAAGACATTATATTGGGCAATCAGCCTGCCAAATACAAACGTGTTGCGGATTCGCAGAAATGTTTGCGTGTGAGCGGTAAACACAATGACCTCGAAGAGGTAGGACACGATACCTACCACCATACCATGTTCGAGATGCTCGGCAACTGGTCGTTCGGCGACTATTTCAAACAAGAAGCCATCGATTGGGCTTGGGAGTTTCTCGTAGGCGTGTTGAAGATAAATCCCGACAATCTTTACGCCACCGTATTCGAGGGCAGCAAAGAAGAAGGACTGGAGCGCGACAACGAAGCAGCTTCTTTCTGGGAAAAGTATTTGCCCGCCGACCACATCATCAACGGAAACAAGAAAGACAACTTCTGGGAAATGGGCGACACAGGTCCCTGCGGTCCTTGCTCGGAGATACATATAGATATACGTACCGAAGAAGAAAAGAAACAAACACCGGGACGCGAACTCATCAACAAAGACCATCCGCAAGTCATCGAGATATGGAACCTCGTGTTCATGCAATACAACCGCAAAGCCGACACTTCGCTCGAACCGCTTCCTGCCAAAGTAATAGACACGGGTATGGGCTTCGAACGTCTTTGCATGGCACTGCAAGGCAAACGCTCCAACTACGATACGGATGTGTTTCAGCCCATCATCAAAGCCATTGCCGACCTCGCAGGACTGACGTACGGTAAAAACGAGAAGCAAGACATCGCCATGCGCGTTATAGCCGACCACGTACGTACCATATCGTTTTCCATCACCGACGGACAACTTCCCTCGAATGCAAAAGCCGGTTATGTGATACGCCGCATCTTGCGTCGTGCCATACGTTATGCCTATACTTTCCTCGAGCAAAAACAAGCGTTCATGTATCGTCTTGTACCGGTATTGGCAGACAACATGGGACAGGCTTATCCCGAACTGAAAGCACAACAGACACTCATCGAGAAAGTAATAAAAGAAGAAGAGGAATCGTTCCTACGCACGTTGGAAACAGGTATTCGTCTGTTGGAAAAGACGATGGAAGAAGCACGCTCCGCCGGCAAGACGGAGATTGACGGACACAGTGCCTTCACGCTGTACGACACATTCGGTTTCCCGTTGGATTTAACCGAATTGATACTGAAAGAGCACGGCATGACCGCCGATGTGAAAGGCTTCGATGCCGAAATGCAACAGCAAAAAGAACGTGCACGCAATGCGGCAGCAGTGGAAACCGGCGACTGGGTGGTATTGAAAGAAGGCGACACACGGTTTGTAGGTTACGACTACACCGAATACGAAACGGAGATACTGCGCTATCGCGAAGTGAAACAAAAGAACCGCACGCTTTATCAAATCGTGCTGAGCGATACACCGTTCTATGCCGAAAGTGGTGGACAGATAGGAGATTCCGGCGTATTGGTCAGCGAATTCGAAACAGTGGATATCGTCGATACGAAGAAAGAAAACAATCTCATCGTACACTTCGCGAAAGCGTTGCCCAAGCATTTCGATGTACCGATGATGGCTTGTGTGGATACGGACAAGCGCACGGCTTGTACAGCCAATCACTCTTGTACACACTTGCTCGACCAGGCTTTGCGCGAAGTACTCGGTTCGCACGTAGAACAAAAAGGTTCTTTGGTGACACCCGACTCGTTGCGTTTCGACTTCTCTCACTTTCAAAAGGTGACACCCGAACAAATTCGCGAAGTGGAACACATCGTGAACGAACGCATTCGTGCCAACATACCGTTGAGCGAATTCCGCAGCATTCCCATTGAAAAAGCCAAAGAAATGGGTGCCATCGCACTGTTCGGTGAGAAATACGGCGATACGGTACGTGTGGTTCAGTTCGGCGAATCGGTAGAGTTCTGCGGCGGTACGCACGTATCGGCAACAGGGAAAATCGGTATGATGAAAATTATATCCGAAAGCTCTATTGCAGCAGGCGTGCGTCGTATCGAAGCTATTACGGGAGAAAAAGTAGAAGACCTCATCGACAGTACACAAGACCTTGTGATGGCTGTCAGAGCTTTGTTCAACAATGCTCCCGACTTGCGCGCCACAATTGTGAAATACATCGAAGAAAACAGCGGATTGAAAAAACAAGTGGAAACTTTCATGAAAGAGAAAGAAGCCGGAGTAAAACAACGACTGCTGGAAAGTGCACGCGAAGTAAACGGTGTAAAAATCATCAAAGCCGTATTGCCTATCTCGGCAGAGTCGGTAAAGAATATCGTCTTCCAGTTGCGTGGCGAAATCACGGAACATCTTTTCGTCGTGATAGGTAGCGAAATGGATGGAAAAGCCATGCTGACCGTTGCAGCTTCGGACGATGTAGTGAAGAACGGCATCAATGCAGGACAACTGGTGCGCGAGGCTTCCAAACTGATACAAGGTGGCGGTGGTGGTCAGCCTCACTTTGCGCAAGCCGGTGGCAAAAATCCCGAAGGACTCACCGTAGCGGTGGAAAAAGTGTTGGAATTGGTAACACTTTAATGCCACGCATGTTACAGAAACCATAAAGCGGTCGACAAGGTTATGAAGAACTTCTCTCTACCTGTCCGACCGCTTTTTATCATGTTGAACTCGGAAAAGACAAAGAATCATGGAAAACAAAGTATCAAAGTACGAAACACTGTGTGCACAAGTAGAAAGCCTGATAGCAGGCGAACGTAATGAAATGAGTGTATTAGCCAATGTGTCTGCTGCTTTGCACGACATGTTTCCCGAAACATTCTTTTGGGTGGGCTTTTATATGGTAAAAGAAAACGAGTTGCAACTGGGACCTTTTCAGGGACCCGTAGCTTGCATGCATATACAGAAAGGAAAAGGAGTCTGCGGTACTGCATGGGCAGAAGAACGCAGTATCATTGTTCCGGATGTCGAAGCATTTCCCGGACATATCGCTTGCAGTTCGTTTTCGCGCTCGGAGATAGTGGTGCCTATCTTCAATCGGCAAAAAGAATTCGTGGGCGAAATAGACATAGACAGCACCTCGCTCAATGCTTTCGACGAAACAGACCGTATTTATTTGAAGAAAATAGCCGACATCATCAGTCGGGAGTTATACGCATAAGTCCGGACTTGCATTAAAGTTCGTGTGCGCAAGAGAGTTTACCGATATGTGAACTCTCTTTTACGTTGTAACGCACTCATAATTTGTTGTAAAGTTGTCTACATTGCAAAGCTTTCAAAAAACTAAGGATATATAGCGTATCTATAGTACAGCGAAGAAAACGTACGGCAAGAAAGAAGAAACGCATTGAAGTGTTATAATTATGAAGATAGACACTCGTCCGACCAATTGACGAGGTATAAGTGCTCGGTAGCACGTGTGAAAGCCGTATAGAGCCAACGATAATAATCGGGTGTGAGATTTTCTTTCGTCACATAGCCTTGGTCTATGTAAACGTGCGCCCACTGTCCGCCTTGCGCTTTATGACATGTCACGGCATAAGCATATTTCACTTGCAAAGCGTTGTAATACGGGTCTTCTTTTATCTTATTGTAGCGTTGTTTTTTGGTGGGCAGGTCGGCATAGTCTTCGAGAATGGCATAAAACAGTTGTCTGTTTTGTTCGGATGTGAGAGCAGGTGTTTCTGCCTGCAAAGTGCCCAACAATATCTTTGCTTCTATTTCCACATCGCCGTAATCGGGAAAAGCCAACAGCACGGTGGCAAACCGAAAACCATACAATTCTTGGGTTTTGCGCACTCGTTTTACCACAGCTATATCACCATTGGCAATAAAGTCCAAGCCTTCTATGGCAGTACTCCAATAATAATTGTTCTTGGCTACCATCAGTATGTCTCCACTGTTGAGTTCGTCTTCGCGATAGAGTATCGTGTTGCGTATTCCGTTGTTGAAGATACCCGCTCGCTTGTTGGAACGACAAATCACGATGGTCTCGTCCATGCCAACCTTGCGATAACTGTTTTCCAACTGTTCTATCAACTCGGCTCCTTTCACCGGTGTTATATCGGGAAACTTTGTTACTATCTTAGGCAGTTCGAGTACACTGGATTCTTTTTCCATTTCGCTACGCAATGTAGTGGCGTTGTACAGTATTCCGGAATCGTGTTCCTGTCGTACCACTTCTTTGAGAGTACATTCGAGAACATCCAATCCATAGCCGCGCAAATACTCGCTTTCGAGTGCGGGAGAAGCTTCCTCGCCTACGGGTGGCACCTGTGCCGTATCTCCAAGAAATACCAGACGGCATCCCGTATCTTCGGCATACACGAAAGTTACCAAGTCGTCCAACAATCTTCCTGTTCC
>JBGXXU010000137.1:0-23243 GCA_041814865.1 Phocaeicola sp.
TATTGGAAAAACGTGGACACCGTCTTATCGGTTGGAGCGAAATTCTTGAAGGAGGGTTGGCACCTAATGCAACTTTGATGTCGTGGCTTGGTGAACATGGTGGTATACAAGCAGCCCGTCAACATCATGATGTTATTATGACACCGAATAATGAAATGTATTTCGACCACTATCAAACTCACAATACAGATGGTGAGCCATTGGCTATAGGTGGATATACGCCGGTGGAAGAAGTTTACAATTATGAACCTGTTCCTGCAGCGTTGACTGAAGAGGAAGAAAAATATATCATCGGTGTTCAGGCAAATATGTGGACAGAGTATATTCCGACATTCTCTCAAGTACAATATATGCTTTTGCCACGTATCGCAGCTTTAGCCGAAGTGCAATGGACTCCTCGCAACACGAAAAACTTTGATGCTTTTTTGGTACGCATGCCGCGTTTATTGAGTCTTTATAACTCCTATGGGTGGAGAGTGGCAGACCATATATACGATGCGAAAGCAGTGATAAAGCCTAACAAAGAACAAGGAACTTTCGAGGTTTCCATATCTACCATGCCGGGTGCAAAAGTATATTATACGCTCAATGGGAGTACACCCTTCCCCGGCTCCACAGATGTATTCGAATACGCCAAACCTTTTGTGGTAAAAGGTGAAAAACGCCTAAGGTTGTATGCTGAATACCCAGACCGAAAGACACGTGTAGTAGGTTATCATCTCTCTTTTAGATGAAACTATTTTCATACACCAATACAGCAGGGAGTAAGGATGTAATTCCTTACTCCCTGCTGTATTAAAAAAACAAAAAGTATATCCTTGTTGGGAGACTAATGAGAAAAAGCAGTAATTTTGTAGCTCATAAGTAATATGACATGATAAATAGAGTTCTTATTCGTTTGAAAATAATTCAGATAATTTACGCATATTATCAGAATGGAGAAGGTAACCTGGAGAAAGCCGAAAAAGAATTGTTCTTTAGCCTTTCTAAAGCCTATGATTTATACAATTATTTGTTGCTTCTCATGTTGGAAATAACCAAGTATTCTGCGAAAACTCTTGAGGCGACAAAATATAAAAAAAACACTTCTTCCGAAGAAACTCCCAATACTAAGTTTGTAAATAATTTGTTTATCGCACAATTGGCGATGAATAAATCTTTAGAACAATTTGTAGCGACCCAAAAACGAAATTGGACAGCAGATGCAGAGCTTCTAAAACACTTGTATGAACAGATTATGGCAAGTGATATATATAAGGAGTATATGGCAACTCCTGAAATCAGCTATGAAGGAGACCGTGAGTTCTGGCGTAAGCTCTATAAGAACATTATTATGTCCAATGTACGTATAGATGAAATATTGGAAGACCAAAGTCTGTATTGGAATGATGACAAGGAAATTGTAGATACTTTTATCCTTAAAACCATCAAACGTTTTACTCCGGAAAATGGAGCAGAGCAGGAAATCTTACCGGAATATAAGAATGAAGAGGACAAAGAATTTGCTAGCCATTTGTTTCGTCGGTCTATTCTGAATGCTGATTATTACAAGCACCTTATCAGCGAGAACTCCAAAAATTGGAAACTTGACCGCGTGGCTGTCATGGATGTTCTTTTGATGCAAGTTGCTTTAGCAGAGATACTCAGTTTCCCCAATATACCGGTCAATGTTTCACTCAATGAATATGTTGACATAGCAAAGTTGTACAGTACGCCTCGTAGTGGAGGTTTTATCAACGGTACGCTTGATGGTATTGTAAAACGATTGAAAGCTGAGAATAAGCTAAATAAAGCATGATTATTTTCTAATTAAAACTGTATATTATGAATTTATCTACTGTAATGCTGCAGGCACAAGGAGGCTTTGACTTTAGCTTCTTTATCATGATGGGTATTATTTTTGCTATTATGTATTTCTTTATGATTCGTCCTCAACAGAAGAAACAAAAAGAAATTAATAACTTTCGCAATAATTTGGAAATAGGGCAATCTGTTATTACTGCAGGTGGCATTTACGGTAAGATAAGAGAACTTGAAGAAAAGGCTGTAGTTGTAGAAGTAGCTTCGGGAGTGAAAATTAGAGTAGACCGCAATTCGATTTTTGCTGATACACAAACGCAGAACAAGTAAGTTTTTCTTTTTATGTTCACTTGGAAGGACATAGAAATATATGTTTCAATTATATTCAAAAAGGTCAAGGCTTTTTTCTTGAGTCATAGTGCACGAGAAGTCTTGATCTTTTCGTTTTTTTTTCTTGTTGCTTTTGCTTTTCGATGGTTACAAATACTTGATGATAAATATCAACGAGAAATAGAACTACCTATAGAAGTTTCGGATATCCCCGAAGGAGTTACAGTTGTTTCGGATATCCCCAAATCTATTAAAGTGGCAGTTGAAGACAGAGGTTTGGTCTTGTTTGATCTTCTGCAAGAAAAATTGTCACCTATCAAATTGAATTTGGGTACGTTGGAAGATAATGAAACAGGTGTCACCTATTTTGCAACTTCCGAGTTACAAAAGAAAATAACTTCTCATTTTTCTACAACAACGAGAATTTTATCTTTCAGACCTGATACTATTTCTTTGACTTATGTACGTGGGGAAGGAAAGAAGGTACCGGTTAAAGCGAGTGGAAAAATAACTCCACATCCTCAGTATTATATATCCCAACTACATTGTTCTCCGGATTCAGTTATCGTTTATGCTCCATCTCATATTCTTGATACGATAACAGCAATCTATACTATGCCGGTATTAATGCAAAATATAACCGAAGGACAAAAAAGAGAAGTCGCTCTTCGTAAGTATTCTAATGTTAAACTATCTCCTTCCTTGATAAATCTAAACGTGGGTGTTGATTTATATTCGGAAAAGACCTTGCCGGTTTCGATAGTGGGAATAAATTTCCCTCCGGGAAAAATCTTGCGTACTTTTCCACCCAAAGTGAATCTTACTTTTCAGGTTGGATTGAATGCTTTTCGCTCTATTAAACCTGATGATTTTTTGATTTGTGTGTCTTATGAACAACTGATGCAATTAAATGACGATAGGATTCCATTGGTGGTCAAACGTGCTCCGGAGGGAGTGAGACATATACGTATATCTCCTAAATCAGTAGAGTACTTGATTGAAGAAGGTTATTGAAAATGAACAAACAGATTGTTTTAGGTATTACAGGTGGAATAGGTAGTGGTAAATCGTATATTGCAGCAATACTAAAGGATTGGGGGATACCTATTTTCGATACGGATATTGCAGCAAAAAACTTGATAAATACGAGTGACATTATCCGGATAAAACTGATAACCTTATTGGGTGAAGAAGTTTATTTACCTTCTGGAGAGTTGAATAGACAGGTGCTGGCTCAATATTTATTTGCTTCTCAGGAAAATGCTATTCGTGTGAATGATATTGTACACCCTCATGTGTATAACGCTTTTGAAAGTTGGAGGGCTTCTTTGGCAGCTCCAATCGTTGGTATGGAGACTGCAATCTTATTTGAATCGGGGTTTGATAAGTTTGTAGATGTTTCTTTGACTGTTATTGCTCCTTTAGAACTGCGGATAAAGAGGGTTATGGTGCGTGATAGTATTTCAGAGGTAGAAGTTTGTAGGAGAATATCAGTTCAAATGTCTGATGAAGAAAGACTTAAAAAGAGCGATTATTATATTTTAAACGATGAGGGGAATTCCCTAAAGAGTAGACTGGAATCCCTACTCGTTAATATCAAAGCACGTTTTTCTTAAAAAAAATTTGTACAATAAAAGTCCTAACCTTATCTTTGCATCATCTAAGATAGTAAACATTGTATGTTAAGAACAATTTTATCGGTATCTGGAAAGCCGGGATTATTTAAGCTTATATCACAAACGAAGAGTTTGCTTATTGCTGAAAGTTTGATCTCTGCTCGAAAACGTACTCTTATATATCCGACGGAAAAAGTCGTTTCTTTAGGAGATATCGCAATCTATACAGATTCAGGGGAGATCGCTTTAGGGCATGTGTTGGAGACTATTAAAAAAAAGTATAACTCGGAAAAAGTAAATCTTGATGTAAAAAAGAATCCTCCCTTGGACTTTACTCAATTTATGGTAGAAGTACTTCCTGATTATGATAAAGAACGCGTTCTTCTTTCCGATATAAAAAAAATAGTACAATGGTATAACTTGTTGATAGAATCTGGAGAAGTTGATTTTACAGAAGAAGTAAAAAAAGATAATAATTAAGTATAGCTATAACTATAATAAATGAGAATTATGAAAAAAGGTTTTTTAGCAGCTGCATTACTTGCAGTAACTTTGGGCGCTAGCGCACAAAGTGCACTTTCTGGTGCAAAATTTTGGGATGGTTGGTCTTTGGGCGTAACCGGTGGTGTTCAATCTGATAAGACTGTAGGTTCTAATAAGCATTTCCGTGGTCTTGTAGGTCTTGAAATCGGTAAGCAATTTACTCCGATTTTTGGTCTTTCTGCTGAAGGTTTGGCTGGTATTAACACTACAGGTGATCCTAAGAGTTTCGACCATATTAACGCGACATTGTTGAACAGAGTTAATTTGAATAACTTGTTTGGCGGTTATGCTGGTAAACCACGTGTATTCGAAGTTGAAGCTGTTGGCGGTATTGGTTATGCACACATCTTTAATAGCAACGACCGTAATGGTCATGCTTTGAATGCTAAAGTTGGTCTTAACTTGAACTTTAATCTTGGTGCGTCAAGAGCGTGGACTTTCAGCTTGAAACCTGCGCTTGTTTATGGCTTGGCTGAAAGCGATGGTTACACTTCGGCAACTTCAAAGATGAACATTGATAACTCTTACATCCAGTTGTTGGCAGGTTTGACTTATCATTTCAAAGGTAGCAACGGTCTTCGTTATATGACTTATGTAAGAGAGTATGACCAAGAAGAAGTTGACAGATTGAATGCTGACATTAATGGTTTGAGAGCTGAAGTGGCTTCTAAGGATGATGCTTTGAACAGCAACGCATCTACAATTGCTCAATTGCGTAAAGAATTGGAAGATTGCCGTAACAAACCTGCACAAGTTATCACTCAAAGCAACGAACCTATCGAAGCAATCGTAGCTTATCGTCAAGGTTCTTCAGTTGTAGACAAAACACAACTTGTTCAAATCGAACGTATCGCTACTTATCTGAAGAACAATGCTGATTCTAAAGTTGTGATTAAAGGTTACACTTCTCCTGAAGGTAGCAAGAGATTTAACGACCGTCTTTCTAAGAGACGTGCAGAATCTATCAAGAAAATCTTGGTGAAGAGATATAAAATTTCTGCTGATAGAATCAGTACTTCTGGTGAAGGCGTTGGTAGCATCTTCTCTGAACCAACTTGGAACCGCGTAAGTATTTCTACAGTTGAGAGATAACAACTCCACATTTAATAGCAAAAAGGGAAGCCTAAAGGCTTCCTTTTTTTTACTCTTGTTTTTAATAGGATTAGTTTTAAGGATGAAGAATTATTTATTATTGATGATGGCATGTATTTCTTTGATAGCATGCGATAAAGAAACTCCACAAGGAGATAAAAAGACAGAAAAAGAAATTGAACTTCCGCAACCCAAACCGACGCCTCAACCAACTCCCAGCCAAGAAGTGAAGAAAGAAGATATGGTGGCTTATTTCAAATTTGATTTCTCTAAAGATATCAATGTGGCATTGAAGGCATTGAAGACGGGAACAGAAACTATTGGAGAGAAAAAGATAGAGGTAACTCAATCGGTATTAGTAACGAAGGATGAGAGAGCCGGTTCTTTCACCTTACGCATAAAAGGTAAAACAGGAACAACAGACTTTGAGAAAGAATTTTCATTTGATGGTTTTGCTAAGAAGCCTGCAGACTACCAAATGGCAAATCGTGCGCGAGTAGAATGGAAACAAGGGGTTGACTATTATACTCAATTGGATTTCGATAGCTTTTATCGTTTGAAGGAAACGAATGCCTTGACGGCGGAGAAGTTGGCATCGTTGGTGAATTTTTATTCTTCTGAAGTTGACGGTACGTATATGTATCCTTTTACGGAAGAGGATATCAAGCATATGGTATTGAGTGATTTTACTTATGCACAAAACACACTCTCTTTTGTTATCACTTATAATAAGGTAAGGAGTAAAGAAAGAGTTTCGCTTTCTTTTGATAAGAACGAGTATTATCAACGCAAGGTGACGATAAATGACCAGGAGGTAAAAAAAATCTATATGCGTGGGGTATATGAAAATCCTGCTCTTTTCAATGGACGTATTATCTCATATGATGCAACACGTTATGCTGTGATTGTCAATGAAAATGCTAAAAACAAAAGTGACTATAGTAATACCTTGACGTTGCGTTTTACATTGCGTGCGAATGATGGTTCGGAAAATAATCTCGCAGAGTTTGAAAAGACTTTTATCGATTTCAAGCCTTTGAAGGACCTGACGAAAGATTTAACTCCTCAATCAACAGCGAATTTGGTAGATTATATGAAAAAGCGCATTAAAGCAGATAAGTATGGTGATGTTAGGTCTTCTGTTTCTTCTATTGAAACATGGATTTCAATGGTAGGATTTTCTTATCAAAGTCGGCAAGAACTTGTCTGGTCCAAGAACCAACATAGCAAGAATGTCTTATCCGGAATGACTGTCGGCGTGACAGATTTGTATCTGGATGATGTACGTTTCGAATTGAAATCGGCGAATGCAAGCAGGAAAGAAAACGGTAAACACTTGGAGTTGGTATTTCAATTGATATCTGCCAACGAGGTTGGATTAGCAGACGAAGGCATCATTTTCAAACTGACAATGCATATTCCATCTAACTGAAAGCAGAGGAAAATGCACTGCAAAAATCTTTGATAAAAAGACAGCGAGAAAGCTTGTGGCACGAAGAATTTGCTAATTTTGCAGTGCATTTAAGCCGAAATAACTCAGTTGGTAGAGTAACTCATTCGTAATGAGTAAGTCGCGGGTTCGAGTCCCGCTTTCGGCTCAATATTATAAAAGGCGAGATGTTTCTGTAGAAGCATCTCGCCTTTTGTTATTCAGGGTAATTTCTTTTCTAACCACGCGTCTATCAGTTGACGGGCGATGCTGAGTTTTTGCGGTATATCGGGTAAATTGTCCCGTGTGTAGAAGCCGCCGGTTTCTAATTCTTCTCTTTGCAGCTTCAACTCTCCGCCGTCATACACAGCTGTGTAACCTATCATTACACCGCTGGGGTAGGGCCATGATTGCGAACCGAAGTATCTGATGTCTTTGATGTGGATACCGGTTTCTTCCATAACTTCGCGTTGTACACATTCTTCCAAGCTTTCACCGGGTTCGAGAAAGCCGGCTACGAGTCCCATATAATTGCGTTTGAAATTGCGTGAGCGTACCAGTAAAATACTGTCTTCTTTCTGAACAAGTACGATAGTGGCAGGTGCCAAGTGCGGATACCATTCTTGGCGGCATTGCAGACATTGTTTACCGATGGGAGAAATCTGTACGGTGGGAACACCGCAGTGCGGACAATACTTGGAGTTTCTATCCCAATTGAGTATTTGCGAGGCTTTGCCTGCCATGAGATATTCTTCCTTTGTTAGTTTTTCGTAGGAGGCACGCAAATCGACCATCTCTGTGAAGAAACCTTCGTATTCTACTATTGGACTGTGTATAAAATATGTCTTTGCCGTATGTACTCCTATTTTTCCTATTTCGTGTACGGTACTGCCTATGGGGACTTTTGTGGGTGGGGTATCCGATAGTGGAACACTGTACTCCTCCTTCTCTTTAATGAGTAACAGTGATTGTCTGTGAAAGACAAACCAAAAATATTCTTCTTTCATCTTGAGAGTTGTGTGATTGCCATGCAAATGTAGAGAAAACACTCCTCTTGTCAAAAGAGCTTGGAGAGGAGATAGCCTGCGAGCAAAGCAATGGTACCCACAAGCAGACTGCCTAAAACGTAATACAAGGCATGGGTGCTATTGCCTGTTTTCATCAATGAAAAAGCATCATTGATGTAAGCGGAAAACGTGGTGAAACCTCCACAAAAGCCCATGGTCAGCAACAAACGGGTAGAGGGACTTAGCCAGTGTGTCGTCTGTGGCAATCCGAGCAGCAAACCCAGCAGCAGGCAACCGATAACGTTGACGGAGAAAGTCCCCCACGGAAAAGTTTGTTGCAACCATGTTTGTAATAAACGGGAGATGAGAAAACGCATCCCACCTCCCATAAAACTACCCGATGCCACGAGTAAAAAATCTTTCAGCATAAATCTTTTGCTAACGTTGTTTCAGCCATGCGACGATTTCTTCCAATACTTGCGGAGAAATGGTCTCTTCTATCATGGCATATTCGGAAAAATCGCCCGTCGTGCAGGTTTGGAATAGGTGATTAAGCCCTGGATAACTCTTGACGACAGAGTGCTTGAGTGTCTTGGCTGGGAGAGTATTGCGGATGATGTCCAAGTTGGCAACGGCTTCTACCTGTGTGTCTTTTTCGCCATTGATGGCGAGGACGGGACATTGAGTACGTGCGATGTCTTGCTTCGTGTCGTGTCGCAGGTATTCCAAAATCCATGGATTGGAGTATCTGTTGAACACTTGCTTCATGCCTTCGAACATTGCCGGTTCTTCCGATAATTCAGGAGCGAAAGCTGTTAGTGCTTCGTTGACTTCTTTTTGTACCACTTCCGGAGTTTTAGACTTGTCTTCGGCTATTTCGAGACTTTTTCCCAATAGTTCCAGCGTTTTGTCTTTGACAGTTTGAGAGAAACCGCTTTTATTCATGCTGTACTTGTTTTGCTTTATCAATATGTCTCCGAATGACTCGGTTGCTCCTGCCAGAGAGACGATGAACGGTATGTCTTTCCGTTCGGCTGCTATGCGAAAAACGATGCTGCCGCCCGAACTGTGTCCCATAACACCTATTTTCTTGCTGTTGATGGCAGGGTGTTTCTTTAGGAAATCTACGCAAGCCAAAGCATCATCGGCAAAGTGGGCGTTTGTGGCTGTGTCGAAGTTTCCTTCGGACTTACCTACTCCGCGGTCATCGCAACGCAATACAGCAAAGCCTTGTCGTGTCAGATAATCGGCAAGTACCAGGAAGGGCTTGTGTCCCATCAGTTCTTCGTCTCTGTTTTGGGGACCGCTTCCGGTTATCAATACTACGGCGGTGAAGTTTTTTCCTTCTGCTGGGAGGGTGAGTGTACCGGCAAGGCGGATACTGTCTTTCGCATTGAACACGCTGACTTCTTCCGTGCGGTATGGGAATGGCGCTTTAGGTTCTTGTGGGCGTTTTAATCCATTGCCTTCGGTTGTGAATTTCAAACGCAGTGGAAATGCCATACCCATTTGTCGGAAAGTACCTTCTATCTCGTCCTCTGCTACTTTTTTACCCTCGTATGTTGCCATGATGGAAGAAAGTTTGATGCGAATGCTGTCTTTATTGACAAGGGTTTCTTCTGCAGAAATTCCGTAACCTCCTTGTCGAGGACTATCCATTGTGGTTGTATACTTGTCGCCATCTTTCTTGACATGAAAGAGAAGTTCGAGCGACTGTGTAGCTGTGATATCCAATTTACCTTTCCATGTACCGACGAAATCTTGAGCGGTAAGACCGGTTGTTACCAATGCGAATGCCAAAATGGCAAACGACCGTAGAGAAAATAGTTTCATAAACTTAGTATTAAAGAGTTTCTACAAAGAAAATCGGTTTTCGGGTTTGTCGGTTGTTTTTGGGGAGTTTTCTTGCAGAATCAAACTTTTTTCTTGCTTTTGGACATGCAGACTTTTTTGCTCGAAGTCATGTTCTTATTCGGAACAAATGCTTTGTTTTCTCCTTGTCGTTTTCTTTTGCTTTTCGTTGTCGTCAGTCGAGTTCCATGCTGTTCATCTCTCGCAAAACCTCTACTGCTTTAGCCATGCTTCCGATGTTTTTCATCAGTACACGGCGTCGTCCGTTTTGTTCCTGCAACAATCCGTCTTTGCAGTGTAAAGCGAGGTATCGCAAAATTTTGTCGAAAGCACGGCTTCGAAAATAAGAACTTTCGTCGTTGTTGACGAAATACATGAGCATCTTGCCCGATTTCAGAACGATGCGTTCGAAACCTGCTTGTTTTGCCAATCGTCGCAACGGCACGATGAGCAGCAGTTCTTGTGTTTCCGGTGGCAGATTGCCGAAACGGTCTTGCAGTCGCTCCGTAAAAGCTTCGACTTCTTTGTCCAGTTGTAAACCGTCCAATTCGCGGTACAACAGCATACGTTCGCTACTGCTGGGCACATAATTGGCAGGCAGAAGTACTTCGAAATCGCTTTCCACCGTACACTCGTCTACAAAATCTTTTCCTTCGATGACTTCTTCACGGGCTTCGACCTCTGAGCCGTATAGTTCGGCAAATTCTTCGTTTTTCAATTCCTTGACAGCTTCCGATAGAATCTTTTGATATGTTTCGTACCCCAATTCCGCGATGAAACCACTTTGTTCCGCACCGAGCATATTGCCTGCTCCGCGTATGTCGAGGTCTTGCATGGCAATGTGAATACCGCTTCCTAAATCGCTGAAATTCTCTATGGCTTGCAAACGACGACGAGCAACGGGCGTCAGCAACGATAAAGCCGGTGCCAGCAAGTAACAAAATGCCTTACGATTGCTGCGTCCTACACGACCGCGCATCTGGTGCAGGTCGCTTAAACCGAAATTGTGTGCTTCGTTGATGATGATAGTATTGGCGTTGGGAATATCTATACCGCTTTCTATGATGGTGGTTGCCAACAATACATCGTAGTCGTAATTCACAAAATCTACGATGACTTTTTCCACATCTGTCGGTGGCATTTGTCCGTGTGCAATGCAGACGCGACAATCCGGTATATGGCGCAATATCATGGCTTTCAATTCCTGTAAACCTTGTATGCGGTTATTGACAAAGAATACTTGTCCGTTTCTGCTCATCTCGAAATTGATGGCTTCCGTTATGATTTCTTCGTTGAACGTATGTACTTCTGTTTGTACGGGATAACGGTTGGGCGGAGGAGTCTGTATGACGGATAAGTCTCTTGCTCCCATGAGCGAGAATTGCAAAGTACGTGGAATGGGAGTGGCAGTCATGGTCAGTGTATCTACATTGACTTTCATCTGGCGCAACTTCTCTTTTACGCTTACTCCGAATTTTTGTTCTTCGTCGATGATGAGCAAACCCAAGTCTTTGAACTTTACATTTTTCCCGATGAGTTTGTGTGTACCTATCAGTATATTTACTTTTCCGTCTGCCAGGTCTTTGAGTATTGAGCCGGTTTCTTTGGCTGTTCGTGCACGACTCAGATATTCCACCCTGCAAGGGAAATCTTTCAGGCGTTTGCCGAACGTTTGATAATGTTGATGCGCCAATACGGTGGTAGGCACCAGTACGGCAACTTGTTTATTGTCCGCAACAGCTTTGAAAGCCGCTCGCATGGCAACTTCCGTTTTTCCGAAACCTACGTCTCCGCAGACCAGTCTGTCCATCGGCTTGTGGCTTTCCATGTCTTGTTTTACCTCTTGGGTGGCTTTCATCTGGTCGGGTGTATCTTCGTACAGGAAACTTGCTTCCAATTCGTGTTGCAAGAAACTGTCGGGGCTGTAGCTGAAACCTTTTTCCTGTTTCCGTTGTGAGTACAGTCGGATAAGGTCGCGCGCAATGTCTTTGATTTTACTCTTTGTTCGCTCTTTGATTTTTTCCCAAGCTCCCGTACCCAGCTTGCTGATGGCAGGCGGTTCTCCTTCTTTGCCTTTGTACTTGGATATCTTGTGCAGAGAATGTATGGATACGAATACCACATCGTTGTTGCGATAAACAAGTTTTATCATTTCTTGTGTTGTCTCGCCATTGGGAACACGCATCAATCCAGCAAACTGTCCTATTCCATGGTCTATGTGTACGACATAATCACCCGGTTCGAACAGATTCAGTTCTTTCAACGACAAAGCCACCTTGCCACTACGTGCTTTGTCACTCTTCAGATTGTACTTGTGAAAACGGTCGAAGATTTGATGGTCGGTAAACACGCAGCGTTTTGTCGTATGGTCTACGAAACCTTCGTGTAAAGTTCGGTCTACTGCTTCGAAAACAATGTTTTCATGACGTTCTGCGAATATATCGCGCAATCGTTCCGTCTGTTTACTGCTGTCCGAACATATATATATGGTATAATGACGTTGCAGAAAATCGTTGAAAGTACTTGCCAATAAGTCGAAGTTCTTGCGAAAAACCGGTTGTATGGAACATTCCGTATCGATTTCGGCTTGTGGAGTGGCATAAGGCTTATGCCCGAATTCTATTCGTCGGAAAGACAATATGCTTTTGATGAAAGTTGTCGTTTGAACGAGATTGGCTTTTATATCCGTAACGGTACCGGTTTCCGCTTTTTGTGCTTCCGCAGCTTGTGCGGCCAATACTTCTTGTTCCAGTGTTTTTGCCCTGTCGAACAACCATAAAAGGTCTTTGACAAAGACAACGGATGTTTGTGGTAAAAACTCGGTGAGTGCGACTTCGCTCTGTGCCGTCATCTCCGGAATGATATGTACTTTCTCGCACTTGTCTTTGGACAACTGTGTTTCTACCTCAAAGATGCGAATACTGTCTACCTCGTCTCCGAAGAAATCTATACGGTATGGTTGTTCGGAAGCGAAAGAAAAGATGTCGAGAATACTGCCACGCAAGGCAAATTGTCCCGGTTCGTAGACATAATCCACTTCTTTGAAAGACAACGAAATCAATCGTTTCAACAAATCGTCTACAATCCAAGTGTCGTGTCTTTTTATTTCTATCGAGAGAGAAGCCAGTGTTTGGTGCGACACGACTTTCTCGCACAGGGCTTCGGGATAAGTGACAATGGCTATCGGCTCTTGCTGTTGAAGTCGTGTCAGGACTTCTGTGCGCAATATCTCATTGGCTGCATCCTTTTGTCCGTATTTGATGGCTCTTTTGTAAGCTGAAGGAAAGAAGAAAACTTGTTCTTCACCACAGAGTTGTATCAAATCGTGATAGAAATAACCGGCTTCTTCCGAGTCGTTGAGGATAAATAAAAAAGGAGAGGCAATATCTTGTCGTATGCCGGCGGCTATGAGCGCAGAAGCCGAGCCTTGCAAACCCCGTATGTGTATCGAAGAAACTTCTTGCTTGCGCATGGCTGCCTTCAATGCCGATACCGCAGGATGTTTGCTGTATAATTCTTGTAGTCTGTCAATGTGCATATTCTCTGTTACGATGGCGCAAAATTACGGATTACTTGTTTACTTTTGCCATCGGACTATATAATAAAGACTTATAGCTGTGGATACATATCAATTACTAATAGACGGGAGACTGAAAGAAGCTTTGATACAACTCGAAGTGACAGCGGTGAATTTGCAAGATTGGACTGCGCAGCAACTCATTACCACCGTGCGCAACACTTATACTTATCTCTTGAAATATGCGGAACAAAGCATGGACGACCCACAAAGAGAAAACGTCTATCAATCGGTCAAACATACAGCCATTGCGATGTACGAACGGTTGAGTTTGTTGGAACAACTACCTTCACTCACCGGAAAGTTTGCGGAGAAAGCGCGTTGGTACAGGCAAAACTCTATTTCGCCGCTGAACGATTATCATAAGAAAATACTTGCTCTTACTACGGAAGAAGAAGTGGCAAAACTCTTGCATGCCACCTCACAACAACAATACGAGGCTTTGATTCCTTTGGCAGAGAAACACTGGCTGCTCATGGACGACTTCTTCGAAGTGGTATGGAGTTCCATAGATTGGAGCGACGAGATGCAGCAGGATTGCAAAACATTTATTTCCGACAAAGGTATCAGTCCTTACGATGTTGCTTTGCTGGTGAGTGCGCTGACACTCAATCTATATACACACTTCAATGCAAAGAAATTGGACTTGCTCTTTCATGCTTTTTATCAGAGAACGGAAGAGATTGTGACTGAACGGGCATTGACGGGTATCCTTACGGTGATTTATCATTACGATGATTATATGGAGGATTTCCCCGTTTATAAGGAAGCGTTGGAACAATTGAAAGAAAACAAAACCACACAAGAACAGGTACAAGCCATTTTCATGCAGTTGATGCTGACAAGAGAAACCAAACGTGCGGGAGAAACCATGCAGACGGAAATCATCCCCACCATCGTACGCAATGCTCGCAATATAAGCAAGGATGGTATCAACTTCGTCAATATAGACGAACAACTGGACAACTTGCCGGAATGGGATAAAGATAGAAACGACTTGCAAGAGAGCATAGAGCGTATGGCGAAAATGCAGTCGGAAGGTATCGATACATACATGACAACGTTTGCTCCTCTCAAACAAATGCCTTTTTACTATCAGCCTGCGCATTGGTTTTATGTTTTTCACGACGGTGTTCCCTTTATAGCCAAGATATTTGCCGGATTGAGCGAAGAAGAAAAAAGCAGTATTCTGCCTATTCTTTATTCCACCATCTTCTGCAATTCGGACAAATACAGTCTTTGTCTGCTGATGAAGGATATACCCGAAGAGCAACGACGCATGTTCAAAGAGCAGTTTATTGGCAAGAACGATATTTCCAAGCTTCCCGAATTCAAGGAAACAGATAGAGAATACCTGACCGATGCGCGTGTTGTTCGCAAACATTATATTCAGGATTTGTATCGCTATGTTCACTTGTCGAAGCATCAGCCTTTCGGCGAGACGTTTTACAATCCTTGGGCTGAGCGTAGCAAGGAGGAACCGTATGCTTCGTTCGGTTGGTCTCCACTGTTTCACAAACTGTTGTTGAGCGAGTCTTTTGTCAATGATTTGTCTCGCTATCTGATGGAGAAAGGCTATTACGAAGAGGCGATAGATATCTTTTCTTATCGACTGAAAGAAGGCGAGGAAGAGATGCGTATTTATGAAGATATAGGTTACTGTTACGAGAAACTGAAGAACGTGGACATGGCTATCATGTATTACGAACTTGCCGTGGACAAGGATATGTCTTCCCAATGGTTGCGCCGTCATCTTGCCAAGTGTTATTTGGACAATGGCAGTTACGGATTGGCTTTGGACAACTTGATGGAGTACGAAGAATATCAAACAAAGGAAACGCCGCTTATCAACTTCTACATGGGTTTTTGTTATTATCAGATTGAGAATTACAAAGAAGCACTCAAACAGTTTCACAAAGCAGCATATCTGGGATATCGTCCGTCGGAAACCCAAAGACACATCGCTTTGTGTCATATAGCTCAACAGGAATTCGAGAAAGCTTGGAATGCTTACGAAAGCATTGTTCCCGAAGAATATACGATGGAAGACCTCATCCGAAAAGGGCATTTGGCTTATATAAACGGAGGTTTGTCGCAAGCATTGCCTTATTACAAAGAAGCTTACGGGCGTGCCATATCCAACGATGCTTTCACCGAAATGTTTTATGACGACGACTTCGTGCACAAACAGCTTGTGGAGGATGAGTTGTGGAAGTATGTACTCGATATCGTGATACAACATTGATATTGCACTCCGCACGCCATCCGCACACAAACGAATAGATAAGACTGCCGGTCGGCAGTGAAAAGCCATGTCACAGACATGGCTTTTGTTGTATAAATATACGGGAATGCTCCCTTTTTCTACATAAATATGCAAGTATCTTGTCTGTGTCTTGCATGGAAAACGATGTTTTCACTGTGTTTCTTCAGACCGGGAAAGTCTGGAAAAGTCGTGTTTTTGATGCTGAGAAAATGCCTCTACAATGCCTTCCTGATGCGATTATGTTGTTAACATTCTTTGACACTGTTGTCATCGCGATAGCAACATGTTCTTATCGCGATAGCAACATGATGCTATCGACTTGACAACATGTTGTTATCAAATCAGCAATATATAGTTGATTTGAAGGGACGAGTTTTTGAGTTGACGAGATACAAGAAAAAAAGAGGACGCAGCAGAAACCGCTCCGTAAGTTATAGCTTTTATCGAAACGTTTGGAATACGATGTACTCGCCCGTACACATTATATCAAAGGAGGTATCGCATGCTTCATTGAGTGTTCCCTCCCACCAATTGAACAAATCGTGCAACGGATATTTCAATCCACGACTTGTCATATTCGCAGCTCCGAAAGAAAAGATAGAAACTTGCTGACCTTGAAAGCTGTCGAAAGAACAGGAATTGCGACACGGACGGAAAACACCATAATCCGTAAACATGCAAACCTCCATTCCCAGACGCATGTATTCTATCAACAAACTAATGTTGCCCAGTGTGTGGTCTTCTCGCTTTCCCGTAGCAGATACGATGACCACACGCCGAATACCTTTTTCTTTCAAGAAACGAATGGCTTTGCTTTGGTCATTGTGTTCCTGTTCGGTAATGATGTGCAGTCTGTCTGCAAAACGTAAACGTCCCTCGTCCGAAAGCGAATCGCCATCGCCCACCACGGCATCGGGCATCTTTCCCGTCTCTTTATAATATACATCCGCTGCTCCGTCGCAGCATATAATATAAGGTGTACGTGCCATAAGTGCACGTACACCTTTGTGTATAGGAAAACAACCATTGCCTACGAGTATGGCTTCGGGAGTTTCTATATTATCAAACGATAAAATCATATCACGCTTAGAAATTGATGGAGATATTCCCCAATACATTGGTTCCTGCTTGCTGTGCATAAGTAGACCATGTGTATCTTACTTTCTGACCGTTGTCGATGTAATATCCACTACCGGTATAAGCATTGCTTGCATACTTCGTATTAAAGATGTTGTATACGGTACATCCCACAGTGACGGATTTCAGCTTCGGCAAGCGGAATGTATATCCCAATTGTAAATGACTGACAAAGTAGGCTTTCAACGTTTGGTCTTCTCTATGAGCATTGCTCGTGTATTGTTTACCTACATATTGCGAAAGAAAAGCTATTTCGTATCCGGCTTTCTCATATGAAAGGCGATTATTAAAGATAAAAGAAGGCGAAAATGCGATAGGCGTGTTTCCTCTATATTCATTAAGTGCTTCAGAGCCGACATCTTCCCATTCATACAACGTTTCGGTGAAATTTTTGATGCGGTTTTTGCTAAATGTGGCATTACCTTCCCACTCAAGTCCGCAATTCAGTTTGGCTTTTGCCATCAACTCTATACCCATGCGATAACTTTCGGGCGTATTGGCAGCCAAAGGTTCGCCTATCTCATTCATTTCTCCCGTCAGCACGAGTTGGTCTTTGTAATCCATGTAATACAGATTGACGCCTGCCATAAAGTGCGCCGTGTTGAAATTGTATCCCAATTCGTAATCGAACATACGTTCGGCACGCGGACACTCGTGTAACTTACCATCGGTATAGTTATTGCGTGTCGGCTCTTTGTGTGCCACACTGAATGAAGCGTAAAACGAGTTTTTGGCATTGGGACGATAAGAAAGCCCGACTTTGGGATTGAAAAAGTCGAAAGTTTCGTTTACCGATAATTCCTGCAGCTTCTGAGTGCTTTTATTCCATTTGTCGTTTTCTCCCTGAATTTTGTAAAGGATATGACGGTACTGCAAATCGCCATACAGACTAAGCTCATTTGTCAGTTCGTAGTTTGCTTTGAAATAAATGTTTGCATCGTTTTTGCTACCGGTATTATAATAGTAGTTCTTTTCCGGGTCAAGTTCGCCTATGTAGTTTTTTACCCAAAGAACACGACCGAAATGCTTACCGTAATAACGGTTCAAGGCTCCACCAACAGAAGCCTGCAAACGGTCTTTCTGATAATTCAGTGAAAATACAGCTCCACCGAAATGATTGTCCATATTCTTCTGTCTAATCAAATCGGACTCCTTATAAGTCTTTCCATCTACAGTATAAGGTGTCATCCCATAAGCCAACAATTTGCGTCCTTCCTTGTATTCCTGATAAAAGCCATCGCCTTTGGTATAGTGTAGACCTATATTAAGACTGAGAGAAGGTCGGATATAATGATTGAAAAGCAACTGATAATTCTTTTGTACATAGTTGTCCGTTTGGTTATCATAATAATGTATGGTACCGCCTGCGTCCACCAACTTTTTCGCTTCCGTCACACCTTCGTCGTAACTTATATTCGGCTGATGTATTTTACCGTCCTTGTCTGTGATATACATGTAACCGCAAGAGTTGAATGTACGACCGAAAGCTGCTGTTTGTGCCGGACTGGCGTAGTTCCACGCATGATATGTTTTTTCTTTTCCGGCAAAAGCTATAAACTTCAAAGTTGTTGCTTCCGCTAAATATGCTCCCTGCAAATAGTAAGAATTCAAATGTGCAGAAGCACGGTCTATAAAACCATCTGTTGCGATATTGGACAAACGCAGGTCGAAAGTCCAGTGATTGTTCAAAAGTCCCGTACCGATTTTGAAAGTTTCCTTATGTGTGTTGAAAGAACCGTACGAAGCGTCGATTTGTGTATACGGTTGGAAAGAGAGGTCGGCTGTCTTCAGATTGATGCTTGCTCCGAATGCGCCGGCACCATTGGTAGAAGTCCCTGCTCCACGCTGGATTTGCATGTCTTTCACCGAAGAAGCGAAGTCCGGCATATTCACCCAAAAGACTTGGTGGCTTTCTGCGTCGTTGACAGGAATACCATTGGCAGTAACATTGATACGCGAAGCATCCGTACCGCGTACACGGATAGAAGTGTATCCTATTCCGCTACCTGCGTCGCTTGTGGAAACTGCCGAAGGAGAAAAACTCATCAAAAAAGGCAGGTCTTGACCTAAATTGATTCTCTTGAAGTCTTTTGCTTTCAGATTGCTGAATGCTACCGGAGTTTTGGAAGTGGCACGCGTGGAAATCACCTCTACTTCGCTCATCGTTACCAACTTCATTGTGTCGCGAACATTATCTTGCGCCAAAGCCATGTTCGCACTTATGGTCCCCATAAAGACCATAGTCCATAGTTTTTTGTTCATAAGTTTGTAATAATTAAAAAGTTCTCTACGCCGGCATTACCCGGATCAGATTTTAGGGTTTGATCTCAGCCCGTCATATTAAGGCACCCCTTTCGAGATTTCGAAGCAAAAGTATAGTTTACGATAACAATATGCAATAGCTGTGAACAGAAAAGACATGTTTCGCACCCATCTTCCCATTTTTCTACTTAAAACGGCATTCCTCAAGCATAGGCTTTCCGACAGGCAGCTTTTCGCAATCGTTCTTCGATGTATATTATTCGCAGCTTCTTGTATGCAATACGTGTTCTTCCGCAGGAAAAACAGTCGTGGCGCAATGATTTTTCAGTTCGAAAAAAGCCGAAAACATTCGTATTCCTGTTGAAAAGAAAATGGCTCTACGATGCCTTCCTGATGCGATTATGATGTTAACATTCTTTGACGCTGTTGTCATCGCGATAGCAACATGTTCTTATCGCGATAGCAACATGATGCTATCGACTTGACAACATGTTGTTATCAAATCAGCAATATGTATATAATTTGAAGGGACGAGTTTATGAGTTGACGAGGTACAAGGGCAAGTGCAAGGCATAGCGAAATTTTCGTTGGAGAGCAAAGATTTATATCTTTGTTGCAAAATTGCGACCGGGAACCATCATGGAGATTAAAATAACATCATTAGAACATATACACGAAGCTGCCAAACAGTTTATACAAGCAATGGGCGATAATACGGTTTTCGCCTTTCACGGGAAAATGGGAGCTGGTAAGACCACCTTTATCAAGGCTATCTGCGAGACATTGGGTGTGACAGATGTCATCAACTCGCCGACATTTGCCATCGTGAACGAATACAGGTCGGACGAAACGGGCGAATTGATTTATCACTTCGATTTCTATCGTATCAAGAAGTTGGACGAAGTCTACGACATGGGCTACGAAGACTATTTTTACAGCGGTGCCTTGTGTTTCATAGAATGGCCCGAATTGATAGACGATTTACTTCCCGGAAATGCTGTGAAAGTAGATATTCAAGAAGAATCCAACGGCAGCAGAACCATTCGCTTCGAAGCCTGACAGACATCATACGCCTACATGACTGGACACTACGTATTGCAAGCCATATTCATTCTATTCGGCATCTTCATCATCGTCGCCTGTGTATGCGATTGGGATTGGTTTTTCAAATCCCAAAATGCACGCATGATAGTCAACACCACCGGACGCAAGCGAGCACGATTGTACTACGGATTGTTGGGTATATTGCTTATTGCTACGGGAGTTTTCTTCTTCTTATCTTTGCAAGGCTGGTTATAACCGACCTGCACTATCCACCAAAATAGACATCGCAATGAAACTATTATATATCATATTCTATTTTTTCGCTCTTCCGCGCAAGTTGTGGGACCTGGCGGAAAAAACCACTCGCGACCAGGCTGTCATCAATTACCTTTACCCGCTCATCAGTATCAATGCCCTTATCGTGTTGATAGGTGAATTCATAGAAAAAGGTTTGGAGCGCGACTCTCTGCAATCTGCATTGACACAGGCTTCGTTTGTGGCAATAGCTGTTTTTGCTTCTTATTTTATCATCACACATATATTATATTGGAGTTTGACAAAACTCTTTGCAACACCCAAACCCAAACAACGTGTGGACATCTTTGTCGCTTTCTCCATGACCTTCGTTTCCTTGTTGAAAGCCAACAATGTTCTCTTTGGAGAAACAAATGAAATAGTCTACAATGTGATATACTTCGTGATATCTCTCTTCTCTTGGTTAAGTTTATCCGAAGGAGTGGAACGGTTTCTTTTAATAAAGCCTGTCATCAAATGTTTCTTTCTGGTATTCTTTTCCATGAGTTTGTTGTTCCTCATACCGGAAGGTTTCATCTCCCTTTTTAATTATCTGTCTCAACTCATGCCATCATGAAATCTGCTTCCAACATAAACATCAAAAACAAACGTGCCTCGTTCGACTACGAATTCATAGACACTTTCGTAGCAGGACTTGTTCTTACGGGAACAGAGATAAAATCCATCCGTTTGGGCAAAGCAAGTCTTGTGGATACGTATTGCTACTTTGCCAAAGGCGAACTTTGGGTGAAGAACATGCACATAGCCGAATACTTTTATGGTTCGTACAATAATCACGCGGCACGACGAGACAGAAAACTCCTGTTGCAAAAGAAAGAGTTGAAGAAACTGGAACGAAGTACCAAAGAAACCGGATTTACCATAGTTCCTACGCGTCTTTTCATCAACGAAAAAGGATTGGCAAAACTGGTCATCGCATTGGCAAAAGGTAAAAAACAATACGACAAACGAGAGGCACTGAAAGAGAAAGACGACAAACGAATGATGGATAGAGCCTTCAAGCACTGACAACACACCTTATTATATAGACAAATATCGAGCCCGAAAGGCTGCACCATTTTTCATACAATACACAATACATGCAAACGAAAACATTACAACAAATCATACAAGAGCGCATTCTTGTATTGGACGGTGCCATGGGTACCATGATACAACGCTACAATCTGAGCGAAGAAGACTTCAGAGGAAAGCTGTTTCAAGATGCGCCGGGTTTGCTGAAAGGAAACAACGACTTGCTTTCCCTCACCGCTCCGCACATCATCGAAGAGATACACCGCAAGTATTTGCAGGCAGGAGCAGACATCATCGAAACCAACACCTTCAACGCGACTTCAGTCTCTATGGCAGACTATCAGATGGAAAAGGCTGTAAGAGACATCAATCTTTCTGCCGCGCGTTTGGCACGTCGTTTAGCCGACGAGTTCACAGCTTCAAATCCATCAAAGCCACGTTTCGTTGCCGGTGCCGTGGGACCAACCAACAAGACCTGTTCCATGAGTCCCGATGTAAACAATCCCGCTTTTCGCGCCTTGACTTTCGACGAATTGAGAGATGCTTACATAGAACAAATGACAGCTCTATTGGAAGGTGGTGTGGATACACTCCTCATAGAAACCATATTCGACACTCTCAATGCGAAAGCAGCCATTGTTGCTGCAGAACTATCCATGAAACAAACGGGAAGAGAAGTTCCCCTGATGCTGTCCGTCACGATAGCCGATGCCTCCGGTCGCACTTTGTCCGGACAAACATTGGAAGCTTTTCTGGCTTCGATAGCTCATGCCAATATCTTTTCTTTAGGACTCAACTGCTCTTTCGGTGCCCGACAACTGAAACCTTATTTGGAAATCTGGGCACAAAAAGCACCTTATTACATCAGTGCATATCCCAACGCAGGATTGCCCAATAGTTTGGGACAATACGACCAGTCGCCCGATGAGATGGCGGAAGAAGTCAAAGAATATATAAACGAAGGTTTGGTGAATATCATAGGCGGCTGTTGCGGAACAACAGAAGAATATATTGCCCGCTATCAAGCACTCATCAAAGACAAACAACCGCATGTTCCTGCTCCTGCTCCTCGTTACACTTGGCTGTCGGGATTGGAATTGTTGGAAATAACTCCCGAAAGCAATTTTATCAATATAGGCGAACGATGCAACGTAGCCGGTTCACGAAAATTTCTTCGTCTGATACAGGAAAAAAAGTACGACGAAGCGTTGTCCATCGCTTTACATCAAGTGGAAAACGGCGCACAAGTTCTGGACATCAATATGGACGACGGTTTGCTCGAAGCCAAAGAAGAAATGGTGACTTTCCTCAATCTTCTGGCTTCCGACCCCGAAATAGCACGTATTCCCATCATGATAGATTCTTCGAAATGGGAAGTCATCGAAGCCGGTCTGAAATGTATCCAAGGGAAATGTATTGTCAATTCCATATCCTTGAAAGAAGGAGAAGAAGCTTTTATACGTCACGCACAGTTCATCAGACAACACGGAGCTGCAGTGGTTGTCATGGCTTTCGACGAAATAGGACAAGCAGATACCTTCGCCCGAAGAACAGAGATTTGCGAACGTGCTTACAAATTGCTGACCGAGAAAGCTGGTTTTCTTCCGCAAGACATCATCTTCGACCCGAATGTTTTGGCTATTGCTACGGGTATAGAAGAGCACAACAATTATGCAGTAGAGTTTATCAAAGCGACAGAATGGATACGCACACATTTCCCCGGTGTACACGTCAGCGGTGGAGTGAGCAATCTCTCATTCTCGTTTCGTGGCAACAACTATATACGGGAAGCCATGCACGCCGTATTTCTCTATCACGCGATACAGAAAGGTATGGACATGGGCATTGTCAATCCCGGAACTTCTATTCTTTATACGGATATACCTGCGGATATATTGGAATTGATAGAAGATACGATACTCAATCGCCGTCCCGATGCGTCCGAGCGTTTGGTGGAAAA
>JBGXXU010000138.1:0-40269 GCA_041814865.1 Phocaeicola sp.
GAATGGGTACTTATCAACGGAAACCAAACCTGCCTGCTCTTCCTTTATTACATCATAAAGAACCGTATTGCGATGGATAAGATGAAAGGCAACGAATTTATCGTAAAGACCATCGTAACGACAGAGCTCATCAAAGCGGTAGCCGATAAATATGGTGTGGAAATGTTCGACTGTTACACGGGATTCAAATGGATTGCAAGAGAGATACGCATCCACGAAGGCAAGAAACAATACATAGGCGGCGGCGAAGAAAGCTATGGTTTCATGGCGCAAGACTTCGTTCGCGACAAAGACTCGGTATCGGCTTGCTGTTTGTTGGCTGAAATCTGCGCTTGGGCAAAAGACCAAGGCAAGACACTGTTCGACGTATTGATGGATATTTACGTGGAAGTAGGTTTCTCGCTCGAAACAAGCGTCAACGTAGTGAAGCCCGGCAAGAGTGGCGCAGACGAAATCAAAGCCATGATGGAGAATTATCGCAACAATCCGCCACGCACATTGGGAGGTTCGCCCGTTGTCTTGACAAAAGACTATAAAACACTGAAAGCAACAGACGCCAACGGCAACGTGACTGCGTTGGATATGCCTGATACAAGCAATGTACTCCAATTTTTCACTGCCGACGGCTCGAAAGTCAGCGTGCGTCCATCCGGCACGGAACCCAAGATAAAGTTCTATATGGAGATATCCGGAACCATGAAATGCGCCGGCTGTTACGAAGCAGCCAATAAAACGGCACAAGAGAAAGCCGAACTCATGAAAAAAGACTTGGGAATCTGACGGGTTTTCCCTACTACACAACGAAAAGCCTTGCGCGTATGCGCAAGGCTTTTTCTTTTTCCTACCTCCGAAACAGCATAAAAACATCCTCTCAAGGTATTGCAACAGCGATTTCGGACAGAAAGTTCATGACTCACGCATTCACACGAAAGAGGGAGAAATCCCTATCAAGAATAGGGAAACATCCTATGGTTTTTAGAGAAAAAACGTTGCCGAGTTTTCTTGCCACCTCTACTTTTGTACCATCACTTAAAACAACGAGAATTATGATACGCAGAATGACTACTTTATTGATGAGCTTAGCACTGGGTGCCATGCTTATCTCCGCGAAGGCTATCGGTCTTGGTGACATACGTAACAATGCTCGTTTTCTGACAGACCGTATGGTGTACGAATTGGGGTTGAGTCCGATGCAGGCAGAAGCCGTTTTCGAAATCAACTACGATTTCCTGACACATGTAAATCCTTATCTGTACGACTTGGCATACAACGACCCTTATGCGTTCGAGACATATTACAATTATCTGAATGAAAGAAACGATGACTTGCGATGGGTCTTGTCCGACTCGGAATACCGACGTTTCATGGCACTGAACCACTATTTCCGCCCCATACAAGTGAGCAATAGAAGCTGTCTTCTCTCCGTATACAATATATATACAGACCGCGACTACTTCTATTACGACCGTCCGAGCGTATATTATTCTTACTCGGGAGGACACAGCCGTCGACACTACAACAACTCGGGCTATTACTATCGTCACTACTCACACCGTCCGAGCACGGTATTCGTAGGCGAGTTCAGGATAGGCAATATGGGCATATCGGCTACCGTAAGAAAGAGCGACAACGACAGGTATTACAGAAGAGAGTACAACGATGTGTACAACCGCAATTACAACAACAGAAACTACAATCGCGACTACAACAGACATTACGACAACAACCATCAACGTACTTACGACAACCGCGACAATTACGGACAACACAGACGCTACGAACGCAGTTCGGTAGAATACAACAGAAACGACAGAAGAAACTACAACACCGCACAACGAAGAGATTACAACCAAGACTACAACAGGCATAACTATACACAAAGACAAGCGTACGGGATGAGTCGCTCTGCCGACCACGTACAAAGAGAATCGCGCTCGACTGCCGGACAACACAATGAACAAAACAGCGAAAGAGGTGGCGGAGCACGCAGAAGATAAGTAAGAGAAAAGCAATATAAAGACGAAATAGACAGCTATACTTAACTACGATAATCTCTTATACTATTTTAATTCATTGATAATCGATACGGGAGAAACTGCGAGCCCCGAAACATTGTGAAATCTTTCGTTGCTCGTACCCGTTTTTACAACACAAAAATTCCAAATACAACAAGGGAGAATGCTCGAAAGACATTCTCCCTTTCTTTTCGAGACAGTGTTCATGCGCGAAAATTCTTTGCATGAAACAGATTTCTCTCGTACCTCATCAACTCAGAAACTTACCCTTTCAAATCAACAACATATTGCCGATTTGATAACAACATGTACTCAAGTCGATAGCATCATGTTGCTATCGCGATGACAACATGTTGCTATCACGATAGCAACAGCGTCAAAGAATGTTAACGTCATAATCGTATCAGGAAAGCATCGTAGAGGCGTTTTTCTCCCGTCGAGAACATGATTTTTCAAGGCTTTTTCAGACCGAAAAAACATTGCGCAGCCACCGATTTTCGTACGAAAACAGACCTGTGGACTTGCATAAACATACAAAAAAACGGGAGCGTATCCCGTCTATTTATACATCCATGAGAAACCATCCGTATATGGCAGAGAGGGGGAGTTTTCCTAACTTTGCACCCGAAAACGATGACAAACCATCCAAAAAATATGCAAACCAACCGACACATCATACTGGCAAGCAATTCGCCACGCCGTAAAGAATTGCTCGCTGCACTGGGATACGAATTTACCATACGCACACTCGCCGGCATAGACGAACATTTTCCGCCCGAACTCGGTGGCGAAGCGGCAGCACTCCACATCGCAGAGAAAAAAGCAACGGCGTATCGAGCCACCTTGCAGGCAGACGAACTTCTCATCACGGCAGACACGGTGGTTTGTCTGAATGGGACGGTAATGGGAAAGCCCGCAAACCGTGCCGATGCCATACGCATGCTCACACAGTTGTCCGGATGCACGCACCAAGTACATACCGCCGTGTGCGTCCTTTCGACGCAAAAAACAGAGCGTTTCGTAAGCACCACAGCCGTCAGCTTTCGCACGCTCGCTCCCGAAGAAATAGCTTATTACGTAGACCATTACCAACCGATGGACAAAGCCGGTGCTTATGGTATTCAGGAATGGATAGGACATATCGGCGTGACTTCCATACAAGGTTCTTACTACAACGTAATGGGACTGCCTACGCAAGAACTGTACGAGACACTGAAATCTTTCTGACTTTTTCCAAACACGAGAAATGAACAAAAGCACTTTCGAGATAAAAGGCATGGATTGTCCTTGCGAAGAAAATCTCATACGCATGCGACTGGAAACCTTCGGAAATATCGCAAGTATGGAATTCGATTTGGCACAACGCCGACTCACCATCCTGCACAGCGGCGAAATAGACGCGATAGACCGCTGCTTGCAATCGCTTCATCTGGGAGCGGTCCTGCTTCACACCGATACGGCAACAGAACAGACAAACACCCTGCCTGCCGAAGAAGACCGCAGCCAGCGTTCGTTGCTCATACGAGTACTAACTATCAATGCCGTGTTTTTCCTTTTGGAAATCATCGTCGGTCTTCTCTATCGTTCCATGGGATTGGTGGCAGACAGCCTCGACATGTTGGCAGACGCCTTGGTATACGGTATGGCACTGGCAGTAGTGGGCGCATCCGTATCGTACAAGAAACGCATCGCTTTCGCCAGCGGTTGCATACAAGTCGGCTTGGCACTGCTCGGCATTGCCGAAGTCGCGCGCAGGTTCGTCGGTGCGGAACTGTTCCCCTCGCCCCTCGCCATGATTATCATGTCTGCATTTGCGTTGGGTGCCAATGTGTGGTGCCTGATACTATTGCAACGCAGTCGCAGCAACGAAGCCCATATTCGCGCAAGTGTCATCTTCTCTGCCAACGACGTCATCATCAACTCGGGCGTCATTCTGTCGGGCATCATCGTATGGCTTACCGAAAGTCGCTTACCCGATTTACTGATAGGCTGCATCGTGTTTCTCATCGTCATGCGCGGCGCATGGCGCATCCTGCAGCTCTCTCGCTGAATTCAGGAGCCGGTTACAATCTCCCAAGCACTATTGCAGATACAAGATTTTCTATTTACTTTTGTTCAAAACTCTTAGTAAACAAAGCAAAACGATACAAACATGGCAGATTCTAAAACAATCATCAACGAAGCCGAAGAAAACATGAGCATGGCAATCATGCACTTAGAAGAGACTTTGGCACACATTCGAGCAGGAAAAGCAGACATCCGTTTGTTGGATGGCATCCGTGTAGACTCTTACGGCAGCATGGTTCCCATCAACAATGTTGCTGCCGTATCCACACCCGATGCACGAAGTATCGCTATCAAACCTTGGGACAAGAGCATGTTCCGCATCATCGAAAAAGCCATTATTGACTCTTCTTTGGGTATCATGCCCGAAAACAACGGCGAAATCATCCGTTTGGGTATTCCTCCTCTCACCGAAGAACGACGCAAACAACTCTCCAAACAGTGTAAAGCGGAAGCCGAATCGGCAAAAGTCAGCATACGCAATGCAAGACGCGATGGCAACGATGCACTGAAAAAAGCCGTGAAAGACGGTATGCCCGAAGACGAACAAAAGTCGGGCGAAGAAAAACTGCAAAAGATACACGATAAGTATATCAAGCAAGTAGACGATTTGTTTGCAGCCAAAGACAAAGAAATAATGACGGTGTAAACCGTTTACCGAACTTTATGGTGAGAGATGTACGACCGCACAAGTCGTACAAATCTCACCATATTTTATACAGCAATTATTTGGAAAAAGGGCTTGTCATCAAGAACACCGGCAGTTGGTATGTAGTGAAAACCGATGCAGGACGAGAAGTGGAATGTAAAATCAAAGGCAATTTCCGCTTGAAAGGCATTCGCAGCACCAATCCCATAGCCGTAGGCGACAGGGTGAGCATCATTCCCAATGCAGAAGGTACGGCTTTCATCGCAGACATCGCGGACAGAAAGAACTACATCGTCCGCAAAGCATCCAATCTCTCCAAGCAGAGCCATATCCTCGCTGCCAACTTAGACCGCTGTTTCCTGATAGTGACTATCAACTATCCCGAAACAAGCACCACATTTATCGACCGTTTTCTGGCTTCGGCAGAAGCTTACAACGTACCCGTGTCCATCATCTTCAACAAAACCGACCTCTATACGGAAGAAGAAAGACACTATTTGCACGGGCTCATCACACTCTACGAACACATCGGTTATCCCTGCCATACCGTATCGGCAATGCAAGGAGAAGGCATAGAGAATATCAGGTCTTCGTTGCGTGGCAACATTACACTGTTCGCAGGACACTCCGGTGTAGGAAAGTCCACACTGATAAAAGCCATTCTCCCCGACCGCGACATTCGCACCGCAGCCATATCCGATGTACACAACAAAGGCATGCACACCACTACTTTCTCCGAAATGTACGAACTCTCGGACGGTGGCTATCTCATAGACACGCCGGGTGTGAAAGGCTTCGGCACGTTCGACATGAAAGACGAAGAAGTGGGACACTATTTCAAAGATATTTTCGCGATTTCGGCAGATTGCCGTTTCAACAATTGCACACACCGTCACGAGCCGGGATGCGCTGTGCTGCAAGCAGTGGAAGAACATCGCATCGCGCATTCCCGCTACACTTCTTACCTCAATATCCTTGAGGACAAAGAAGACGGGAAATATCGTGCTGCTTACTAAAGAGCAAAGAATATGTCAGTAATCATAGGAATAGACGTGGGTGGAAGCACCACCAAAATTATCGGTGTGAAAGAAGGACACATCAAGTCGCCACTGTTTATCACTGCCGCAGACCCTGTCACTTCGCTATTCGGTGCTTTCGGGAAATACTTGTACGACAACGGTATCCTGCTTTCGGACATCCGTCAGGTAGTATTGACCGGTGTAGGCAGTGCCTACATACAAACACCTTTGTACGGACTCCCTACGGCAAAAGTCGATGAGTTCGTAGCCAACGCATTGGGAGCAAAATATGGCAGCAAAGAGGAACGTCTCATTGTGGTAAGCATGGGTACCGGTACTTCTTTCATACAAATAGAAGGAGAAAAAATCACACACATCGGTGGCACAGGTATCGGTGGCGGTACACTTCTGGGATTGTCAAGGCTTTTGTTGCACTCGGACAACATTCGTCAGGTAGAAGAACTGGCGCAAAAAGGAAAACTGTCGCACATCAATTTACAGATTCAGGACATTTGCAACCATGCACTTCCCGGTCTGCCGATGGATGCTACAGCATCCAACTTCGGAAAAGCCACTCACAACGCATCGCAAGAAGATATCGCCATAGGACTTATTTCTATGGTTATTCAGTCCATAGGTAGCGCGGCTTACCTGGCTGGTCGCAACACAGATATCAAGGATTACGTGATGATAGGCAATCTTACTCAGATAAGTCAATGCCAAAGTATTTTGGAAGCGATGGGATTGTTATACGGTATCCGTTTTCATATACCTGAATACGCAGAATTCCGCACAGCATTGGGTGCCGCACTCGCTTACATAGACCAAAGAGCGGATGTAAAAGACATGAGATAGCCGTCGGGAAGCACATCAGTGCATAAAAGAATGGCTGAACAATTGCCAGCCGAGCGAAACACCGGCATTCCAGTTTTGACGCGGAGAACTGTAATAATTGGCATAAGCACTGACTGTGGCAAAAGGCAGTTTCAATACCAAATCGACTTCAGCCATATACTTTGGGTTTCTGAAAAGTTCTCCTTCGTAAGCCTTATTGTTGCGGTCTGACAAAATCGGATACACAGGCAAAAAGAGATACGCACCTGCACGCAAATGCAAATTCTTTCCCAAATGATAGATAGGCATCAAGCCCACTCCTACAAACTTATTCGCACGAAAAGCCTCGTTGTACACTATCTTGCTGTGGGGTGTAGGAGCAAATGCGCCTGCCTGCATCATCGTTGCCCGATAGTTGAACAAGAGTTTGCGAGTGGAATAGTATAATTTGAGATAAGTACCGAAGTGAAATTTTCGGTTTGTCTTGAAGTAACGTTCCCATTCATACGTGGTTTGTATCCACGTTTCATCCGCTTTCCATGTCGGTGTATGAGAAGCGGGGTCTATCGAACGGTCTATAAAACGTTCCGTACCCGTATAAGCCTGCACGCTGAAACGACCGTATCGCCCGGCAGTAGCAAACATTCTGCTGTTTAACGTATTCGTTTCGGCGGCGAAACCTGCTCCCCACAAGTTGTATCTGCTCAAGTCTTGCACCGAGTGACTCAAGTCTATATTGGTGCTTTGCAGGTATTGGTCTTCGAGAATACCGTATCCCAGACTAAACTCCGCTTTCTTGTTTATTCTGAAAGGTATCGACACCAGAAGTTTCAGGAATTTCTCGTTCTTTTTGCTGAAGATAGGCGTGTTTTCTTCCTTAAAGAATAACTTCCCGTGTCGATAATAGTTGAAGAAAGACATCGAAGCCACCAAACGATAAGATACCGGAATACGTGTAGCAGCATCGATACGCCCTGCAATGGTGAGATTGTCGTAGATTTGTCCCAACTGCGTATCGATGGAAAGTTCTTTCGAGAAGTTGTTGAGATTGTAATAACTAATTCCGGCATAGAACTGATTGGCACCGTTGGAACCGACATTGCCACCGATACGCAAAGCCAAATCGTTTTCTATTTTCATATCAAGACGAAGGTCGAACAAACTGTCACCCGGAGCCCGTTCTATGTGCGGGACGATTTCCGAAATGATTTTGTTCGACAAGAGTTTGAAATAGCCCTTTTTCAGTTCTTCCGCACCGAACAGTCCCCGTGCATCACGACGAAACTCTTTTCGAATATAGTTTTGTTGTGGATAATTGGCACCCGTGATGTAGATGTTTCGGAAAGAAAGCTGCGGCAATCGTCGTCTGTATTCTTTGCGACGCAAATCCAACTGACGACGAGGACTTCTTCGCGAAATGCGCGCCTTGATTTCTTCTATCCTGCCGATGGTTTCGTTGTACCCTCTGTCGTGCAACTCGTCGTAACGATGAAAATCCAACAACGATACATCATTGTAGCGAAAGCGCAACAAAAAGCCTAACGAGTCGGGAATATTATAATCGGTCTTTTGCATTATCATATTTTCCAGCTGCCCCATCAAGTCCGTTTCTTTAGGAAGGCTGGGATTGGAACTCACCACACTGCCGATAACCACATCCGGATGAAAGTCTTCCATCAAAACATTGACGGGAAAGTTGTTGTAAATTCCACCGTCGTAAGCCAATACGGAGTCTATCTTGATGGGTTTGAACATGATGGGAAAACTCATGGAAGCACGAACAGCATCTCCCAAATCGCCCGACGAAAAGATGATGGGACGTTTGTTATAAATATCCGAAGCTACGCAACGGAAAGGCACAAAGAGTCGGTCGAACTTTTTACCGCAAGCCGCGTTGGCTTGCCCGTAAAGCTCCATGAATACCAAGTTCATCTGTATGGGGTCTACTATACTACCCGGGAATAGCTGCGGTTTGAACTTGTTTTCGGAAAGATTGGAAGACATCCGTATATTGATAAACTCCGGTGTAGGAGGATTGCTCTTGAAATAATAAATATAGCGTTCCTGTATCTCGCCCGAATACCACAATTTGAACTCATCCGATTTGATGAGTTTCTCCATCTCGTCGGGAGAATAACCCATCGCATACAACGAGCCGATGATGGCACCGATAGAAGTACCTGCAATGTAATCTATCGGGATGTTGTTTTCTTCCAAAGCCCGTATCACACCGATGTGCGTCATGCCTTTGGCACCTCCGCCACTCAAAACCAACCCCACTCTTTGCGCTCGCACGGCAGGCAAAAGCGTAAAAAGGCATATCAATATGATAAGAAAACGTTTCATGATAGCTTGTTACGCCACAAAGATAGGCAATATACACACAGACGATAATGTGCTACCTGGTCTAACTTACTTTTTTATTGTTCTATTTGTTACTTCAAATCTGCTTTCAGTACGATAAAACCTCGAATTGACACAACAATAACACTCCGACAGACAAACAAAAAGGGACAAACCTCACAGGTTTGTCCCTTTATAATACTATTTCGTGTATGTATCAGTGTGCCGATTCGAATTGTTTCAGGAAACGTAAGTCGTTTTCGGAGAAGAGACGCAAGTCGCTCACTTTGTATTTCAGATTGGTGATGCGTTCCACTCCCATACCGAAAGCATAACCTTTATATTCCTTACTGTCTATACCATTGGCTTCGAGCACGGCAGGATCTACCATTCCGCAACCTAATATCTCCACCCAACCCGTGTGTTTACAGAATGCGCAACCTTCGCCGCCGCAAATATCGCAACTGATGTCCATCTCCGCACTCGGTTCAGTGAACGGGAAGTAAGATGGGCGCAAACGTATCTTGGTGTTTGCACCGAACATTTCTTGGGCAAATTGCAACAAAACTTGTTTCAAGTCCGTGAAAGAGACATGTCGGTCAATATACAAACCTTCCACTTGATGGAAAAAACAGTGTGCACGGTAACTGATGGCTTCATTGCGGTACACACGTCCCGGACAGATAACACGGATAGGCGGACGAGTGGTTTCCATCACACGGCTTTGCACGGAAGAGGTATGTGTACGCAATATCACATCGGGATGATGCTCTACGAAGAAAGTATCTTGCATATCGCGTGCGGGATGGTCTTCGGCAAAGTTCATGGACGAGAACACATGCCAATCATCTTCTATTTCGGGACCGTCTGCGATGGTAAAGCCCAAACGTGTAAAGATGTCAATGATTTCTTCGCGCACGAGGCTCAATGGATGACGAGTACCCAAAGGTATGGGATAAGCCGTGCGTGTGAGGTCGATATCGTTGGTTTGTTGTGTTTGTCCTTCGAACGACTCCTTGAGTGCGGCGATTTGTTCTTGTACTTTGTTCTTGAGTTCGTTCATCTTCATGCCCACTTCTCGCTTTTGCTCGGCAGCTACATTTCGGAACTCGTTCATCAACTCGTTGATGGCGCCTTTTTTACTCAAATACTTGATGCGCAATGCCTCCAACTCTTGTGCATTTTCGGCTTTGAGCTGTTCCACTTCTTTCAGGAGTTCGTTTATTCTATCTAACATATCTTCTTTGTTTTGACGGTTGCAAAGTTAGTGTTTTCATCGTTATTTCAATCCGTTGGCGTCTTGTGTTTTTAGTGCCGCTAAGGAGTTTTGCCGGGATAAGGCGAGACTTTTACTCCTATTTATATATATGCTGAAATTCCATTGCACAAGAAAATCATGACAATACAAGATGCACACGCGAGCTCATTGTTACACTTTTTGTAATTACATTTTTTGTAATAGCGATATTTTATCGTAAACTTGCCATCGTATTACAAAACGAACTTGTCATGGAAACTCCGTTTATCTTTGGAAAAATTGCCACAGAAAAGAATTTTACCGACCGGGAACAGGAAACCGCCTATTTGGTGGCAAACTTCACTTCGCTCATCAATACCATTATCATTTCTCCACGACGTTGGGGCAAAAGTTCGCTCGTGAACAAAGCGAGCAAGTCGGCTATGGCAAAAGACAGCAAAATGCGTATCTGCCACATCGACCTGTTCAACGTGCGCAACGAAGAGCATTTCTACGCATTGCTCGCGCAAAAAGTAATTGCGGCGACATCCTCGAAATGGGACGAAGCCATCGAAAATGCCAAAAGATTTTTCTCGCATCTCGTGCCTAAGATTACGCTCGGCACAGACCCAACGAACGAAGTTTCCATCAACTTCGACTGGGAAGAGGTAAAACAAAATCCCGACGAGGTCCTCGACCTTGCAGAACATATAGCGAAAGAAAAGGGGCTGAAGATAGTCATCTGCATCGACGAGTTTCAAAATATCGCAGAGTTCGACGACCCCGATTATTTCCAGAAGAAACTGCGTTCGCACTGGCAACAGCATCAGCACGTGGCTTACTGTCTCTACGGGAGCAAACGTCATATGATGCTGGAGGTCTTTACCGACACCTCCAAGCCATTCTACAAATTCGGCAATCTGATGTTTCTCAACAAAATAGAAACACCTCATCTGGTGGAGTTTTTCAACAGTCGTTTTGCAGACACGGGCAAGCGCATCACCGACGAAGCAAGTCGGCTCATCGCTACGCTCGTGGACAATCATCCTTACTACGCCCAACAATTGGCACAGTTATCATGGCTCCGAACAAAAAAGAAGTGTACCGAAGAAATAGTACGCGAAGCACATACTGCACTGGTCGAACAGTTGAGTCTGCTTTTCGTCACCATCACCGAGACACTGACCAACCAGCAACTCAACTATCTCAAAGCTTTGATTGCAGGAGAAAAAGCCATCAGTTCCACCGAAACCATGCACCGTTACAATATCTCTTCGCCGACATCCATTGTCCGTTCAAAAGCGGCGTTGCTCAAGAACGACATACTCGACAACAAGGCAGGAGAATACTCTTTCCAAGACCCTATTTATGCCCATTGGCTGAAGACGCAATACTTCGGTATGTAACGGCACATCCTCATTTTCTTCATCTTCCTTCTTGTCAGAATGAAGAAAAGCGTATATTTGCACGCAATAAATTTCTAACTTACAGTTATTATCTATGTCATTTATTGCTGATAGAGTCGTGATGGACGGATTGACGTTCGACGATGTATTATTGATTCCCGCTTATTCAGAAGTATTACCGAAATCGGTAGAATTATCGACACAGTTCTCTCGCAACATTCGCTTAAAGATACCCTTCGTGACGGCAGCTATGGACACCGTTACCGAAGCACAAATGGCTATTGCCATCGCTCGCGAAGGCGGTATCGGCGTCATACACAAAAATATGTCCATCGAAGAACAGGCAAGACAGGTTGCCATCGTAAAACGTGCCGAAAACGGTATGATATACGACCCCGTCACCATCAAAGCGGACGCCACCGTACTCGATGCACTCAACTTGATGGCTGAATACCGCATCGGCGGCATTCCCGTAGTAGACGAAAATCGTGTACTCGTAGGCATCGTCACCAATCGAGATTTGCGTTTCGAAACAGACGGCGCAAAGAAAATTGCCGACGTGATGACAAAAGAAGACATCATCACCATAGACCAGGCAACAGACATGGAAACGGCGGCAGGCATTCTTCAGAAACACAAAATAGAAAAACTCCCCGTAGTGGGCAAAGACGGAAAACTCATCGGACTTATTACTTATAAAGACATCACCAAAGCACAAGACAAACCGATGGCTTGCAAAGACGCCAAAGGTCGTCTTCGTGTAGCAGCAGGCGTAGGCGTGACGGCAGATACTCTCCAGCGTATGGAGGCTTTGGTCAATGCAGGCGCAGATGCCATTGTCATAGATACGGCACACGGACATTCGCAATCCGTGATAGAAAAACTGAAAGAAGCCAAACAACGTTTCCCCCAAATAGATATCGTAGTAGGCAATATCGCCACAGGTGAAGCTGCAATAGCTTTGGCAGAAGCTGGTGCCGATGCGGTGAAAGTAGGTATCGGTCCCGGTTCCATCTGTACCACACGCGTTGTAGCAGGTGTAGGCGTTCCTCAACTTTCGGCGATTTACGAAGTAGCCAAAACACTTCAAGGAACAGGTGTTCCTTTGATTGCGGATGGCGGTTTGCGCTACTCCGGCGATGTAGTGAAAGCATTGGCGGCAGGCGGTTACTGCGTGATGATAGGTTCGTTGGTAGCCGGAACGGAAGAATCGCCCGGCGATACCATCATATTCAACGGAAGAAAGTTCAAATCCTATCGCGGAATGGGTTCGCTCGAAGCGATGGAAAACGGCTCGAAAGACCGTTATTTCCAAGGTGGAACAAACGACGTCAAGAAACTGGTACCCGAAGGTATCGCTGCACGCGTACCCTACAAAGGTGCGTTGTACGAAGTAATCTTCCAACTCGTTGGCGGATTGCGCGCAGGTATGGGTTATTGCGGAGCGCAGAACATCACCGAACTGCACAAAGCAAAATTCACACGCATCACCAATGCCGGTGTGATGGAAAGTCACCCGCACGATGTAACCATCACGAGCGAAGCACCGAATTACAGCAGACCGCAATAAACTTCTCGAATCGAAACATAAATCATTGACAAGGAGATGAGAGCTGTCCGCCTTTTCTTCTTGTCAATTTGTTTTTCTCCCATCAGCTTATGAAAACGACACGAATACTGTTGCTCCTCTTGTGCTTTCTCTGCACGATACGACACACCGCAGCACAAGAGAAACGCGAGATAGCTTTTACGATAGACGATGTACCTGTGATGCGACAGGAAGTGATGCGTCACTATATGCGTCTGTCCACAACGGAACAACAACGCATACCCATCAAAGAGTTTTTGCAACGCTTCGTGCAGTACAAACTGAAAGTCACCGATGCGCGACGTCTGGGATACGACACACTCGCCGTCTATCGCTTGCAAGTACAACAACTGACGGAACAACATGCCTCTTCTACACAAGAAGCACAAGATATACGCAATCGTCATGCACAAGTCAAGAGAGAGAAACGTGCCCGCCGACTGCAAAACACAAAAGTGGTGACATTCCGCCATCTATCGCTGCTGATGCCCCAACAGACGGATGCACGCACATTCGAAGAAGCAGGAAAACGCCTGACGGAAATCCACCGTGCGCTGCAAGGAGGGCTTTCCATCGAAGAAGCGGAGCGCAAGTACGGCATCGTTCACCGCAACATCTTCGGTCAGTCGCCCGACGGCAGTGTGGAAGAAGTATTGCTTCTGCCCGAAGTCGCCGGACAATTGGCACGTTTGCAAGTCGGAGCTTTTTCGTCTCCCTTTACTTCGCCATACGGTTGGCATATCGTACAACGTTTACCGCAAGCCTCCCCAAACATCACCCCTCGCTATATAGTCGACAAGGGCATTGCCGGGCGTACATCGCTGTCGGCAGAAGAAAAACAAGAATTGGAAGAGGGATTGTTGGCGTATTATTGGGACAGAAATCACACGCAAGCGACACAACGCACTGTCACCGAAAAGGATTTGGAGAATTATTTCAAAGCAAACAAACAGCAGTACAAATGGAACGTACCCCACTTCAAAGGAGCCGTCATTCACTGCAAAGACAAGCGTGCAGCTGCTTCGCTGAAGAAAATGCTGAAAAAACTTCCGCCCGAAAGATGGGCAAAAGCATTGGCACACCTCGCCGAAGAGGATTCTACAAAAACAGCTATCCTCGAAACGGGTTTGTTCCGCATGGGCGACAATAAAACAGTGGACAGATTGGTATTCAAATTGGACAATGTTCGCGCGACACCCAAAGCCGATTATCCGTACAGTTTCACATTGGGAAAGAAACTCAAGAAAGGTGCGAAATCCTACACAGATGTGCGCGAACGCGTGGAAGCAGACTATCGTGCCTCCTCTGCCGGCGACACGTCTTCCGAGCTGGAACGTCGGTACAAGGTAAAAATCCATTAGCGCGAAAGTGTTTTGCTATCCCTTTTCCCGAAACTTCCTCTCCCCCATCTTTTCGAAAGCAAAAGCGACACCGGGAAACAACACCAAGATACTCCTTATATTATAATAGGAGAAAAGACAGACACGCGCTTATCCAAGTCTCGGATTTCCGCCATGCAAAACACTTTCGCCTCGTATCTCGTAACTCATAAACTTGGAACTTCAACTTAGCAACATATTGCCGATTTGATAACAACATGTTGTCAAGTTGATAGCATCATGTTGCTATCGCGATAGCAACATGTTCTTATCGCGATGACAACAGCGTCAAAGAATGTTAACAACATAATCGCATCGAGAAGGCATCGTAGAGGCGTTTTTCTTTCATCGGGAAAGCGAATTTTCAGGGCTTTTTCCGGACTGCGGAAGCATTGCGTAGCAACCGAAATCGATACATGCCGACATGCCTGCCCGACATGCTTCGGAAATAACGAATTTCGCACAACGAACCGCATAAAATACAGAACGACGACTGCACAAGCACTACTTCATAAAAACCGTTAATGCATGTCCGCTATATACAAATAAGCCGTATCTTCGTTCGATAAAAATCAATAGAACAGACATAGCAATTCTAAGAACTTATGATGATACTGAGAAAAGTAGCGACAGTTCTGTGTTTCCTGCTTGTGAGTGGGGCAACATGGGCACAAAACAATGTCATAGACGAAGTCTTGTGGATAGTGGGCGACCAACCGATACTGAAATCCGATGTAGAAAAAGCACGCATGAATGCACTCTATGAAGGCAGAAAATTCAAAGGCGACCCTTACTGCATCATCCCCGAAGAACTTGCCATACAGAAACTTTTCTTGCACCAGGCACAGATAGACAGTATCACGGCATCGGACCAAGCCGTATTCCAACGCTTGGAACAGCACATGAACAACCTCATCGAGAATATCGGCGACAAGACGAAACTCGAAGAGTATTTCGGAAAAACCTACTCGCAAATACGCGACATGGCGCGAGAAAACATACGCGACCATCTCACAGTGGAAGCCATGCGCGAAAAAATCATCGGCGACATAAAACTGACGCCGGCACAGGTGCGCAACTACTTCAACAAGTTGCCCAAAGACAGCATCCCCTTCATCCCCACGCAAGTAGAGGTGGAAATCATCACACGGGAACCGAAAGCCACTCCCGAAGAAATAGAACGCGTAAAGTCCGAGCTACGCAACTTCACAGACCGCATCAACAAAGGAGAATCTTTCTCCATGCTGGCGCGTTTCTATTCGGAAGACCCCGGCTCTGCCCGTAAAGGTGGCGAATACGGCTTCACAGGCAGAGGCGAACTTGTACCCGAATTTGCCAATGTCGTGTTCAACCTGACAGACCCGAAGAAAATCTCCAAAGTATTCGAAACGGAATACGGTTTCCACATAGCACAGTTGATAGAAAAACGCGGCGACCGCGTGAGTTACCGCCACATCCTGATGAAACCGAAAATAAACGACGAAGAAATCAATGTGGCATTGAACAAACTCGACTCGTTGGCAAACGATATACGTCGCGGGAAAATCTCTTTCGAAGAAGCTGCCACTTGGATTTCGCAAGACAAAGACACACGCAACAATCACGGACTCCTCGCCAATCAGCGTACGGGTACCGCACGCTTCGAAATGCAACAATTGGCTGAATACGTTTCGCAAGATGTGGCACGCGTGGTGGAAAAGATGCAAATCGGCGAAATATCCAAACCTTTCACCATGACCACCATGAAAGGGAAAGAAGTCTGCGCCATCGTGAAACTGAAAAACCGTATCGACGGACACAAAGCAACACTCAGCGAAGACTATCAACGCGTGAAATCAATGGCAGTGGAGCAAATCGGCGAAGAAAAGATAGAAAAATGGATTGCCGAGAAACAAAAGAAGACGTATGTGAAGATAAATGTTTCCACCGAAGGATGTACTTTCAAATATCCGGGTTGGGGCACGAAGAAATAAGCAGATATGCAATACGATAAGCCACAAAAGCAACATAGCGGCGGGCATAGGATACTCTTGTTGAGTCTCCTGTGCCTGTTCGGTTTTTGTCTTTTGGCACAAAAACCCGTACGCTCTCCGCAAACAACTCCTCCGGCAAAAACCGAAAATCAGGACAACAAGGAGAAGCAACGCAAGAAACTGAAACAAAAAAAATCCGCTCCCCGCAAGAAACAGCAGGACAACAAACTCTATCTGGTACACTCGGATATCCTGAAGAAAACACCCTTGCTGCCCGAAGCACAAATACTTGTCGGCAACGTAGCCTTCAGACATGGCAATATGTATATGTATTGCGACAGCGCACATTATTATGACCAAAGCGGTTCTTTCGAAGCCTACGACAACATCAAAATGATACAAGCCGACACATTGAAAATTTACGGCGACCACCTCTATTACGATGCAGGTACGCAGATAGCACAGCTGCGTCGGAACGTACGTATGGAAAACCGCAGTACGACATTGTTGACAGACAGTTTGAACTACGACCGTCTGTACAATTTGGGATATTATTTCGATGGCGGTACATTGATGGACGAAAGCAATGTCCTCACCTCCGAATGGGGCGAATACAACCCAAGCACGAAACAAGCCATATTCAATTACAACGTACGATTGGTAGGTTCCAACTTCACATTGACTTCCGACACCCTGCGCTACAATACTGCCACGAAAGTTGTAAACATCGTAGGTCCTTCCGAAGTGATAAGCGAAGAAAATACCCTCATCTCCTCAAACGGAACATACAACACACAAACAGGCAAAGCACATCTCCTCCAACGCTCGCTGATGATAAGCGGCAATCGCACATTAACGGGCGATACGCTCGACTATGACAAAGAAAGCGGCGTAGGCGAAGCTTTCGGCAATGTAGTGATGAACGATACAGCACAGAAGAACATGCTCCTATCTCATTACGGATTTTATAACGAGAAAACAGGTTACGCACTCGCTACCCAACGCGCTATGGCAATAGACTATTCTCAGGGCGACAGTCTGTTTCTCCATGCCGACACACTGATGATGGAGAGTTTCGATTTGAATACAGACTCGACTTATCGCATCATGAGAGGTTATCACAAAGTGCGTTTCTATCGCAACGATATGCAAGGCGTGGCAGACTCCATGGTATTTTCTTCCAAAGACAGTTGTCTTGTATTTTACAAAGACCCGATACTGTGGAGCGGCAATCGCCAACTGTTGGGCGAAGAGATACGTGCTTACATGAATGACAGCACAGTGGAATGGGCGCACATCATCAATCAGGCTTTGTCGGTGGAACAAGTGGATAGCACGCGTTACAATCAAGTATCGGGCAAAGAAATGAAAGCCTACTTCAAGAACAAACAGATAGAAAAAGCCGAAGTCATCGGTTCGGTACGTCTGATTTATTATCCGTTGGAACAAGACAGTACCGTCATGGGCATGAACGTATCCGAAACCAGCAGACTCGACATTTATCTCATAAATGGAGAATTCGACCACATGACCATGAGTCCGCAATCGTCAGGTCAGTATTACGCACTTCCCCTCGTCCCACCGGACAAAGAGAAGCTACCCACTTTCGTATGGTTCGACTATATACGCCCGTTGAACAAAGAGGATATTTTCAATTGGAGAGGCAAGAAAGCCACAGAACAACTCAAGGTAAAGACACGCGCTCCTATCCGCTTGCCTAATCAGCATTTGTTTGAACAAAAAAAGTAAGATATGGGATTTTTTAAGCCAAGAAGCCCCAGAGGTTTCCAACACAAATACATTTACGTCGACGAACGTAAGGAGAAATTGGACAAAATAGAAGAAAAAGCCAAACGCGACTTAGGACTTTTACCCGAAAAAGAATGGTCGCCCGAAGATATTCGCGGTAAGTTCGTAAATGCCACCACACACTTGAAGCGTCGTAAAGAAAGCGGTCGCAAACCTTTGTCTTACGGCGTACTGATTATCGGGATTATCGTATTGCTGTTCATTCTGAAGTGGTTGGTGACCGGTAGCATTTAAGCAAGAAAGAAAACATGAGCGACATCATTCGTTTGCTACCCGACAGTGTAGCCAACCAAATTGCAGCCGGGGAAGTGATACAACGCCCGGCTTCTGTCATCAAAGAGCTGGTGGAAAATTCCATCGACGCAGGTGCCAAACACATCGACATTGCTGTCACCGATGCAGGAAAGACCATGATACAAGTAGTGGACGACGGTAAAGGCATGTCGCCGACAGATGCACGCATGGCTTTCGAACGTCACGCTACATCGAAGATTAAGGAAGCCGCCGACCTCTTTGCCTTGCGTACGATGGGGTTTCGCGGAGAAGCACTTGCCAGTATCGCAGCAGTGGCACAAGTGGAATTGCGTACGTGTGCCGAAGGCAGTGAACTGGGGACGAAAATACACATTGCGGCTTCGCAAGTGGAAAGTCAAGAAGCTACGGCTTGCCCCGTTGGCTGCAATTTCATGGTAAAGAACCTGTTTTACAACGTACCGGCAAGACGCAAATTCCTCAAATCAAATCAGACGGAACTTTCCAACATCTTAACGGAAGTGGAGCGCATCGCCCTTGTCAATCCGACGGTGTCTTTCCGTGTGCATCACAACGATACGGAGTTGTTGAACCTCACGGCGTCCGCATTGAAACAACGCATCGTGGCAGTGTGCGGGAAAAAGATGAATCAAGACTTACTCTCCGTCAATGTGGAAACAGGCATGCTACACTTGCATGGCTATGTGGGAAGAAAAGAGTCCGCACGAAAAAAAGGCGCGAAACAATTCTTCTTCGTCAACGGGCGATACATGAAACACCCTTATTTTCACAAGGCAGTGATGGAATGCTACGAACACCTCATCGTGGCAGGCGAACAGGTGCCTTATTTCTTGTATTTCGAAGTAGACCCCAACAACATCGACGTAAACATACACCCTACGAAAACAGAAATCAAGTTTGAAAACGAGCAGGCGATATGGCAAATCATCTCGGCTGCCGTACGCGAGGCATTGGGTAAGTTCCAAGCCGCACCATCCATAGATTTCGATACCGAAGGGCGACCCGACATTCCGTTTCTCGACCACTCCGCCACGGCATCGGAATACATTCCCATGCCCACGACTTCTTACGACCCGGCGTACAATCCCTTCGATACACCTTCTTCTTCCTCGTATGCTTACACATCGAAGAAGACGGACTGGCAACCATTTTTCGACGGTTTAGACCGCAAAGACGCTTTTCCCGAAGACGACATGCCGGATACAACCAACGAGTTTGGCGTGTCAGACATCACATACGATGAGGTGACAAAACAGTCGGGTAGCTTATATGCAGACAGCGAAACCGCACCGACCTGCAAAGGAGCCGGGCAACACTTTCACCACAAGAATACTTATATCCTGACTTCCGTCAAATCGGGGCTGATGGTGATAGACCAACACAGGGCACACGTACTCATCCTGTTCAACGAATACCTCGAGCGGCTGAACAACAAAGAAGAGATGGCTTCGCAACGCCTGCTTTTCCCCGAACTGATACATTTCTCGCCCTCCGAATTGCCGGTGGTAGAAGAGAGTATGGCAGACTTGCAGGCATTGGGATTCGAAATAAGCGATTTGGGCAACGGCACTTTCTCCGTCAATGCCGTACCGGCAGGTGCAGAGAAATTCAACCCGGAAACCTTGCTCGGCGAAATGATACGCAGTGTCGCCGAAAAAGGAACGCAGATAGGCGATGAGCTGAAGGAAATACTCGCACTCTCGCTCGCCAAATCCACAGCCATCGCCACAGGACAGTCCTTGTCGCGCGAAGAAGTGGATATGCTGGTGGAACGCTTGTTCGCACTCCCGACACCCAACTATACTCCCGACGGAAAAACCGTCGTGACACTTCTCTCCGACCACGATTTGGGTAAGTTTTTCGGAAGATAAATCCACAGGTTGTTGCACGAAGACAGTCGCTTCTGAAGATAAATCCACAGGTTGCTGCACGAAGACAGTCGCTTCTTATACCTTTTCAACTCATAAACATTGAACTTCAAATCGGCAATATATTGCCGATTTGATAGCAACATGTTGTCAAGTCGATAGCATCATGTTGCTATCGCGATAAGAACATGTTGCTATCGCGATGACAACAGCGTCAAAGAATGTTAACAACAAAACCCTGTCGAGAAGCCGTCGGAGCAGCATTTACCATCATCAAGAGACTGCGCGTCGTCCGCTTTGCACAGATACTTCTCCGCAGCATTTCCCACCTCGAAACTCCGAACTCAAAACTTGATAACTCACACGAGACAGTACTCTCTTTTCCTTTTCGCAAAACCGCTCTTTCGCACGCCGCCGAAGGACATTGCGCAGCCTTTTCCCGAAAAATCCTTCCGCGATAACTTGTCGACAGGATATCGGCAGCCTTTTCCACAAGTGGGAAAATCGGACAAAAAAATATCAACAAACAAAACTTGCCGTATCTTTGTTCACAAATAGACATGATATGATTCCACTCAGAGATTTCTTTTCTTTCCAAAAGAACCGCCGTTTCTGGCTCAACATGATAGCCATTTTCATCGTGCTAATCCTGCTCTTATGGGGTAGTTATATAGGATTGGGCATTTATACGCGTCACGGCGAAGAACGAACAGTACCGGCGATACAAAACAAGACATTGGCAGAAGCCCAAGCTATTCTGGAAGAAGCAGATTTGGAAGGACTTGTGATAGACTCCGTTTACAGCCCCAATCTACCGTTGGGTACCATACTGTCTCTTTCTCCCGAAGCAGGCGCACGTGTCAAACCGGGCAGAACCATTTATCTGACCGTGAGTAGCACCAACATTCCGCTGATAAAAATCCCCGACCTGATAGACAACAGTTCCTTGCGACAAGCGGAAGCCAAACTTCGCTCCTTAGGCTTCAAACTCACTCCGCCACAGTTCATCGTGGGAGAACAGGACTGGGTGTATGGCATCAAACTAGGCGACAGATATCTGAACAATGGCGACAAAGCTCCGCGCGAAGCCATGCTGACCGTTGTGGCAGGCAATTCCTCGTTGCAAGACTCGTTGGCGATAGATACGCTCTACCAAAATATGCTGAGCGAAGAAACGGATACCATATCGAACAATAAAAAGAAAACGCCTCCACGCAAAGAAGACGACTGGTTTTGATGAAACACGAACTTCCTCAACCACAAGAGATACAGCCCGATATAGCCGACGAATGGCTTGACGAAGACATGGAAACGGAAGCCGGCGAAAGTGGCGGACTGTACGAACACTTTCGGGTAACGGTAGACCGCGGACAAACGCCCGTCCGCATAGACAAATATCTCTTCGAACGATTGGTGCACTCTTCGCGCAATCGCATTCAGCAAGCAGCGGATGCAGGATTTGTCATGGCAAACGGCACACCCGTGAAGAGCAGTTACAAAGTAAAAGGCGGCGACGTGCTGACATTGATGCTCGACCGTCCTCGTTACGAAAACGACATCAAAGCCGAAGACATTCCTCTCGACGTAGTTTACGAAGACGACGATTTGATGGTCATCGATAAACCTGCCGGTCTGGTCGTACATCCGGGTTGCGGCAATTATCACGGAACACTGGTCAATGCCATCGCCTGGCACTTGCGCGACGTACCCACATACGACCCGAACGACCCACAAGTGGGCTTGGTGCATCGCATAGACAAAGACACATCGGGGCTACTCGTCATAGCCAAAACACCCGACGCAAAGACACATTTGGGACTGCAATTCTACAACAAGACAACACAGCGCGAATACAACGCCCTCGTATGGGGAATTGTGGAGAAAGACAAAGGCACCATCGTGGGAAACATAGGGCGACACCCGCGCGACCGCATGCAAATGGCAGTCATGGACGACCCGGAACAAGGCAAACATGCCGTGACACATTATGAAGTGTTGGAACGTATAGGCTACGTGACTTTGGTGAAGTGCAAGTTGGAAACAGGACGCACGCATCAGATACGTGTACACATGAAACACATCGGGCACACCCTCTTCAACGACGAACGCTACGGCGGACACGAAATACTGAAAGGAACGCACTTCAGCAAGTACAAACAGTTTGTCCAAAACTGCTTCGACACATGTCCGCGCCAAGCTCTTCATGCCAAAACACTGGGTTTCGTACATCCCCGCACGGGAAAAGAAATGTTTTTCACGTCCGAATTGCCCGACGACATGCAACAGTTATTGGCACGTTGGCGTACCTACATCAGCAACAGAGAATAATACACATTATATTTTATGAAAAGAAAAATAGCCATCATCGCCGGCGGAGACTCTTCGGAACACTCCGTATCCATGAAAAGTGCAGAAGGTATCCGCTCATTCATCGACAAAGCGAAGTACGACCTTTATCTGGTAGAACTCACCAAAGAGAAGTGGGAAGCTGTTCTCCCCGAAGGCAGAGCACCGATAGACAAGAACGACTTCAGCTTCGTAGCAAACGGCGAACGCATTCGCCCGGACTTTGCCTACATCACCATACACGGTACACCGGGCGAAAACGGCATATTGCAAGGTTATTTCGAACTCATCGGTATGCCATATTCCACTTGCGACGTATTGGTATCCGCACTTACATTCAGCAAGTTTCACTTGAACCAATACCTCAAGAGTTTGGGCGTGAAAGTAGCAGATTCACTGGTGGTACGCAAAGGACAAACCATTTCCGAAGAAGACATCGTGAACACTATCGGTTTGCCCTGTTTCATTAAACCGAATGCCAGCGGTTCTAGTTTCGGTGTGACAAAGGTAAAAACCGTTGCAGACATACAGCCCGCACTCGAAGCAGCATTTGCCGAGTCGGACGACGTGATGGTCGAAGCATTCATGGATGGTGTGGAAATAGCCAACGGTTGTTACAAAGTACGTGACAAGGAAGTGGTATTGCCTATCACGGAAGTGGTAAGCCGCAACGAGTTTTTCGACTTCAACGCAAAATACAATGGCGAAGTGACGGAAATCACACCCGCACGTCTCTCCGAAGAAGTTACTGCCCGCGTACAGAAACTCACTTCTCTCATTTACGATATACTGAAGTGCAAAGGTATCATCCGCGTGGACTACATCATCACGGCAGGCGAAGTCATCAACATGCTCGAGGTAAACACCACTCCCGGCATGACTGCTACCAGTTTCATTCCGCAACAAGTACGTGCGGCAGGCTTGGATATAAAAGATGTGATGACAGATATCATAGAAAACGAATTAAGTAAAGTATCACACGCATGAAACGTCCGTTGAACAAAATGCAGTGCGTGTTTCTCGTACTGGCTTGGGTGGTGCTGTGTGTGTTGGTCATGACTTCCGCACCGCGTATAGACGGCATGCTGATAGTAACGATACTGATGTCGGGGGCACTGGTTTTTATTCCTGTGTACAAGTCTTTGAAGAAATAGCGGAACAGGTATCGAAAGTTACTTTTCGGCTTCCCCCCTCCGTAAAAAGAAAACAGCTCTGCACATGGTGCAGAGCTGTTTTCATATGTAAGCAAGCTTGATGTGTCAAGTATCTTTTACAAAAATGCCAAAATCAAGAGTTGTGCCGTAAGTACACGCAAGAACATCGTGAGCGGATACACGGTAGCATAACCTACCGCAGGCGCATCGCTCGATGTTTGGTCATTGGAATAAGCCAATGCGGGTGGGTCGGTTGTTGCACCGGAAAGCACACCAATCAAAGTGTAATAGTTCAACTTGAGGAAGTATTTGGCAACGATACCCATCACGAGCAAAGGCAATACCGTGATGATGACACCGTAGCCTACCCAAACGTAACCGCCCTGCTCTACTATAGTATGAATGAAACCGCCTCCCGCACCCAAGCCTACGCAAGCAAGGAAGAGCGAAATACCGACTTCGCGTATCATCAAGTTGGCACTCATGGTCGTATAAGTCACGATTTTATATTGCGGTCCGAAACGACTTATCAGAATGGAAACCACCAACGGACCACCTGCCAAACCTAACTTGACAGGTTGCGGAATACCGGGTATCAATACCGGAATGCTACCGAGAATACAGCCTAAGGCTATACCGATGAATATAGGTATGAGATTGGGATGGTCTAAGCGTTTCAACGAGTTGCCCAATACTTTTTCGGCATTGCGCACTGCCACTTCGCTACCTACCACCGTCACGCGGTCGCCCACTTGGAGCTGCAGTGTGGGGCTTGCCACCAAATCCACACCGGCACGATTGACACGTGTAATCGTTGCGCTGAAATTCTGACGTACCTTGATTTGCGACAGTGTCTTGCCGTTGAGTTCTTCTTTCGTGATGAGGATTTTGCGCGATATGAACTGTACGTTTTCCGTTTCCCAATTCATTTCTATCTGCTTGCCGAAGAAGAGTGTCACGCCTTCCAAGTCATTGGGATTGGTGATGATGAGTATCTTATCGCCTGCATAAAGTTTGGTTTGTGCGTTTGCCAGTACGATGTCTTCGCCATGCTTCACGCGTGTCACCACAAACTCGCGTTTCACCGAACGACGAAGTTCAGACAACATTCTGCCGTTTATCGAGGAGTTGAGAATTTCCACCGTCACGATACTCACGGAAGTGTCTTTAGACTGTCCGTCGCCTTTTGTCAGGGCTTCTTCTTCCTTTTGCGGGTTTATCCTGCAAATGTATTTCAGCAACAGCAACGAAAGGATGATACCCACCACCCCCAACGGATAAGCTACGGCATACGCCATGGCTATGTGCGAAGAGTCGCCACCCGTAACTTCGCTATACGCCTGTTGCGCGGCACCGAGTCCCGGCGTATTGGTGATGGCACCCGAAAGGATACCTACCATCGTGGTCATCTTCTCTCCGGTGATGTAGTGCAGTGCGATGGTGGTAAGCACACCAAGCAACACGGTACCCACCGCAACGAGATTGAGCGAAAGCCCCCCTTTCTTGAAAGCCGAAAAGAAACCGGGTCCCACTTGCAAACCAATGGAAAAGACAAAGAGTATCAAACCGAACTCCTTGACAAAATGCAAGAGATGTTCGTCGATGTTCAGTCCGAAGTGCCCGAAAGCGATACCTACGAAAAGTATCCATGTGGCACCGATGGATACACCGGCAATTTTAATCTTACCGAGCATGATACCGATGGCTATGACCAAAGATAAAATGAGAACAGAATGCGCTACGCCGCCGCCCCAAGAATTGGGAACTCCATAGAATAGATGTTCTAAAAACTCCATATTGTCCGATTTATAATTAAAATTTTTCCTCTATATCATCGCATAGTTATGGCTTGCCTCCACTCCGCAAAAGCAGAATGTTTGCCATCATCATTCCTTATAATAAGGTTTATATCCCGGTATCGTCTTCCTATCCCACGAGTAAAGACAACGTCTTCGGCAAGGCAGGTCTTCTGACTGACTCCTCTTGCGCAACCTTCCCGATGCGAAAAACACATCAGTGGTATGTTGTAGCAATGCACAAGATATGAAAGAGCTTCACAGCAGCGGGACTGTACGGGACTTTCACCCGTTTCCCTTTTAATTCGAGGAGAGCGACAACTCTCTACGAAACCTTTGCGAGGGCGAAATTAGCAAAAAGATAATTTCTGTCATAAAAAAAGCCCAAGATTTTACTCTTATAACAGAAAAATGTCAGCATCCCTCTTCATTGCCCGGATGGTCGCACAAACTCCCGAAGTTTTCCTTTTTACACTCATAGAAAATGCCGCTACGATGCCTCTTCGATGCGATTATGATGTTAACATTCTTTGACGCTGTTGTCATCGCGATAGCAACATGTTCTTATCATGATAGCAACATGTTCTCATCGCGATAACAACATGTTGCTATCAAATCGGCAATATGTTGCTAAGTTGAAGTTCTAAGTTCAGGAGTCGACGAGATACGAGGAGAAGTATTTTGCAAAGCAGAAATCTCCTGTGCAAAGCCGCATTACACGGACAGAACGTGGGATAAAGTCGTCAAAACTAACAAAGTATCAAAGTTTGCTTGGTAGTTTAAGATAAAAGACCTACTTTTGCAGGCGATATAAAAATTATTATTAACTAAATCAACGTAGAGTATGAATCAATACGAAACCGTTTTCATTTTAACTCCCGTTTTGTCTGATGCTCAGATGAAGGAAGCGGTAGACAAATTCAAAGCGTTACTCGTTGCCGAGGGCGCGGAGGTAATCAATGAAGAAAACTGGGGCTTGAAAAAGTTGGCTTATCCTATCCAAAAGAAAAGTACGGGATTTTACCAACTCATCGAGTTCAAAGCTGAACCTACCGTCATCGAAAAGTTGGAAGTGAACTATCGTCGTGACGAACGTGTAATCCGTTTCTTGACTTTCCGTCAAGACAAGTATGCCGCAGAGTATGCTGATAAGAGAAGAAAAATGAAATCAACGAACAAGGAGAACTAATTATGGCACAGCAATCAGAAATCAGATATTTGACACCTCCCTCCGTAGATGTTAAAAAGAAAAAATACTGCCGTTTCAAGAAGAGCGGTATCAAATACATCGACTACAAAGACCCCGAATTCTTGAAGAAATTCTTGAACGAACAAGGCAAAATCCTTCCCCGTCGTATCACAGGTACTTCCTTGAAGTTCCAACGTCGCATTGCACAAGCAGTGAAGAGAGCTCGCCACTTGGCATTGTTGCCTTACGTAACTGACATGATGAAATAATTAAAGGAGGAATAAGCATGGAACTAATTTTGAAAGAAGACGTAGCAAACTTGGGCTACAAGAACGATATTGTAACCGTTAAGTCGGGTTATGGTCGCAACTATCTTATTCCAACCGGTAAAGCAGTGATTGCTTCGCCCGCAGCCAAGAAAATGTTGGCTGAAGAATTGAAGCAACGTGCACACAAACTGGAAAAGATAAAGAAAGATGCAGAAGCAGTTGCAGCTTCATTGGCAGGCGTGGCACTGACCATCGCTACGAAAGTGAGTGCAACAGGTTCTATCTACGGTTCGGTAGGCAACATCCAAATTGCTGAAGAACTCGAAAAACTCGGCCACAAAATAGACCGCAAGACCATCGTTGTAAAAGACGCTGTGAAAGAAGTAGGTCAATACAAAGCCGTAGTGAAACTGCACAAAGAAGTATCGGTAGAAATACCTTTCGAAGTAGTGGCAGAAGCCGAATAAACTACTTTTCGAACATACACAAAGAGAGGGGGAAGTATCTGCGAGATACCTCCCCCCTTTTCTTTCGGTACGATTACATAAAAACGGGATGCGATGAGAGTTTCGCATCCCGTTCACGTATCTTTTATACCAGCGTCAGTTGCGTGCCGCTTCCAAAAGTATTTCACTCAACGTAGGGTGAGCATGTACCGTATTGGTCAATTGCTCCAACGTACCACCGAGCGACATCAGCAATGCAGCCTCGTGTACCAAGTCCGAACTATGCGCCCCCAAGATATGACAACCCAAGACCTTGCCGTCTTCGTCGGTCAATATCTTAGCCAATCCATCGTCCGCACCAAGTGCCAAAGCCTTGCCGTTGGCTCTGTAAAAAGCCTTGTGTGCCGTGTACTTGATACCCTTTGCTTCGCAAGCCTCTTCCGACAACCCCACCGAAGCAAACTCTGGTACGGTAAAAACGGCAGACGGAATAATGTCCAACGAAATCTTGCTCGTATCTTTTCCCTCTATCGCAAGCAAAGCGCGTTGACCCTGGAAAGAAGCAGCGTGCGCCAACGGACAGATACCGTTTACATCGCCTATCGCATATACACCCGGCACGTTGGTACGCATATCCGCATCCACAGTGATACCGCGCGGAGTATATTCCACACCGGCTTTCTCCAAACAGAGTTCTGACATGTTGGGTGTACGTCCCACCGCCATCAATACCACATCTGCACACAGACTTTGTTCTTTTCCTTTTTCTTCGAAATACACGAGCGAAGTTCCGTCAGCCTGATGCTCTATGCGTGTCACTGCCGCTCCGAGATAGAAGCCGATACCTTTCTTTTTCAAAGAAGTACGCAAACGCTTTGCCAAGTCTTTGTCCAGATTGGGAAGGATTTCTTTGCAGTATTCCACCACTTCCACCTGACTGCCGAAACTATGGAAGATAGAAGCAAACTCCATCCCGATAACACCACCACCTATAACGCAAAGACGCTTGGGCAACGTTGTCATCTGCAGCAACTCGGTAGAGCTGACCACACCCGGAGAGTGCGCCCCCTCGATAGGCAGATACTTGGGCGACGACCCCGTAGCTATCATGATGTGCGGTGCTTCGAGCATCAGCAATTCCCTTTGTTCCGTTTCCACAGCAATGGTATGCTTGTCTGCAAAACGCGCCTTGCCTGCGATATACGTTATACCCGGCGTCTTCATCAGCGACTCTATACCGGCAATGAGTTTGCTTACCACTTCGTCTTTACGAGCAATGGCTTGCGCCAAGTCGAAAGAGATGTTTTCCGCTGTGATGCCCAGTGCTGCACCCTCTTTGGCTTCGTCGAGTATTTCCGCACTGTGGCAAAGGCACTTCGTCGGGATACAACCTTCGTTCAGACAAGTTCCACCCGGTTTGCGCGCTTCGATAATGGCTACTTGCATCCCCGACTTCGCTGCATGAACAGCACTTTCGTAACCTCCGGGACCTGCGCCTATGATGATTAAATCGTATGTATTCATGGTTTTTTGTCATAGAAAAAGCCCCCTTTGCATCGGCTCTGCTCTACGAAAGAACAAAGTCACCTCAAAGGGGGCTGAAACATTTAATACTTATATCGCTCCATCACTTATTCGAAGAACTTGAACTTCGCATTCTTCACCGCTTTCACATCGTCCAAGCGACGTACCGGTGTAGTATGAGGAGCATTTTTGAGCATTTCACGATTATCCCGTGCTTCTTCTGCTATACGCTTCATCACATCTATGAATGCGTCGAGCGTATCCTTGCTTTCGGTTTCGGTAGGTTCTATCATCATTGCTTCGTGGAAGAGCAAAGGGAAGTAGATAGTAGGTGCGTGGAAACCATGGTCGAGCAAACGTTTTGCCACTTCGAGCGTGGTAACATGTTCAGGGTCGTGATGGTCGCCGCCATACTCGGGACGCAAACCGTCGAATACGAATTCATGTTTGCAAAGTCCTTCGATAGGCAGGAGATAGTGACTGCGCAATTGTTCTTTGATGTAGTTAGCATTCAGTACGCTCAAAGGACCTGCTTGTGCAATACCCTCTTTACCCAACGCCAACAAATAAGCGTAAGCACGTACCGTAATACCGAAGTTACCCAAGAACGCACTGACACGTCCGCAAGCATCTTCCGTATTCACCAAAGAGAATGTGCCATCTGCATTTTTCACAACGCGAGGATTGGGCAAGTATTTTTCCAAACCTGCACGCACTCCCACCGGACCACAACCGGGACCTCCGCCACCATGAGGTGTAGAGAACGTTTTGTGGATATTGATGTGCATTACATCGAAGCCCATGTCACCGGGACGACACATACCTAACATCGGGTTCAAATTGGCACCATCATAATACAGCAAGCCACCGCATTCATGTACCAAGCGAGAGATTTCGGGGATTTGTGTTTCAAAGATACCCAAGGTATTGGGGTTTGTAAGCATCATGCCTGCAATGTCATCACCCAAAAGAGGCTTCAAATCTTCCACATCCACCGTTCCTGAAGGAGTACTTTTCACTTCCACCACTTCCAGACCGCAAACCGCCGCAGAAGCCGGGTTTGTTCCGTGTGAAGAATCAGGAACAATGATTTTGGTACGACGTGTATCGCCACGCTCCATGTGATAAGAACGCATCACCATCAAGCCAAGCAACTCGCCATGCGCACCGGCATAGGGGTTGAGTGTAAACTCAGACATTCCGCCGATTTCGGAGAGTGCTCTTTGTGTTTCGTAATAGAGTTCCAAAGCTCCTTGCGTGGTTTCCACCGGTTGATGAGGGTGAAGTGTCGCGAAAGAGCTGAGTCCGGCTACTTCTTCGTTCATCTTGGGATTGTACTTCATCGTACAGCTACCCAAAGGATAGAAGCCCGTATCCACACCGAAGTTGTTGTTGCTCATATTGGTGTAGTGACGTACCACTGTCAGCTCGTCCGTTTCCGGCAAGCGAGGAGTTTTGTCGCGCTTCAGGTGTGCAGGTATTTCGGACAAGTTGTGTCCATTTTCTTTCATCTTAGGCAACGAATAGCCTATGCGTCCGGGGCTGGAAAGTTCGAATATCAGGTTCCCGTAAAATGTCTTATTCATATGCCTTCAGTTATTTTACCAGTTCAACAAGTTCTTCAATCTCTTTTTCCGTACGTTTTTCGGTGACGGCAAAGAGTATTCTCTTATCATCGACTTTCACGCCAGCCAAATAGCCTTTGTTTGCACATTTAGCCAGGAGTTCGTCTACATTTCCGTTGTAAGCCAAGCAGAATTCATTGAAGAAGGGAGCATCAAACACTTTCGTGAACTTGCCCGTCGCCAAAAGAAGCTCGTAAAGCAAATGCGCTTTGGCATAAGCTTGTGCATTTACTTCGGACAAACCTTTTTGTCCCATCAAAGAGAGATATGCCGCAACGTAAAGACACATCAAACCCTGACTTGTACAAATGTTGGATGTAGCTTTCTCACGACGGATATGTTGTTCACGCGCCTGCATCGTCAATACGAACGCACGTTTGCCGTCTATGTCATTTGTCTCACCGACGATACGACCGGGCAATTTGCGTATCAATGCGGAAGTGGTACAGAGATAACCGATGTAAGGACCACCGTAAGTCAAAGGAATACCCAACGACTGCGCTTCACCACAAGCAATGTCTGCTCCCCACTCTCCCGGTGTGCGCAATGTTCCCAGCGGTGAAGCAGGACCGGAGATAACAAAGAGCGACTTCGTAGCATGACATTCGTCTGCCAAACCGCTGTAATCTTCTACGATACCATAAAAATTGGGCTGTGCCACGACAACACCTGCCACATCATTCTGTGCCAAACGTGCGCTAAGTGCAGAGCGGTCTGTCTGTCCATCCTTTTCGCCGATGATTTCCAAGTTAACGTCTTGATACTTGGCATAAGTCTGCATTACGGAGCGAATGTATTGAGGTACTGTGGCAGACACCAACACGGTGTTACGCTTTTTAGCAGAAGCCACACACATCATCATTGCTTCGGCAGTAGCAGTAGAGCCGTCGTACATGCTGGCATTGGACAAGTCCATACCTGTCAACTCCGCCATCATGGTTTGGAATTCGAAGATGTATTGCAACGTACCCTGAGATATTTCTGCCTGATACGGAGTATAGGAAGTACAGAACTCCGAACGAGAAGCAATATAAGGTATCACGCTGGGCGTATAATGGTCGTAAGCTCCTGCACCGGCAAAACAAACAAGGTTCTTGTTCTTGTCTGTCAATTCGCGGAAGCGTTGACGGATTTCTATTTCCGACATGCCTTCGGGCAAGTTCAGCTCTTTGTTCAGCTTCAATTGCTCGGGCACCTCGGCATAGAGGTCTTTCAAGTCTTTCGCACCGACAACGGCAAGCATCTGCCGTATATCTTCGTCGGTATGTGGAAAAAATCTGTGCATAATCTTATTATTTGCAGATAGCTTGATATGCTTCTGCGCTCATCAAAGAATCGAGTTCAGAAGGGTCTGACAATTTCACTTTGATAATCCAAGTGCCGAAAGCATCCTTGTTAACGAGTTCGGGTTCGTCTTCGAGTGCTTCGTTGATTTCCACAACCACACCACTCACCGGCGAACAAAGGTCGCTTGCTGCTTTCACACTTTCCACTGCGCCGAAAGCATCGCCTGCTGCGAATTCATCGTCTACTTCGGGCATGTCTACATATACTACATTGCCCAATTGTTCCTGTGCATAGTCTGTGATACCGATATATCCGAACTCACCTTCTACTCTTACATACTCGTGTGACTCGCAATAATAGAGTCCTTCAATTACTTTAGCCATAAATTAAGATTGTTTACTTTAAGTTAGATATGATTTGATTGAGTTTTATTTCTTGTAATTCTTCTTGTAGAAGCGTTTTGCCACTACCGTACCTTCGTGCAATTTGCGGTGAATACGAACCGAAATAGGCGCGCCCATTTCTGCAGCAGAAATATCCACAAGTGCCATACATACGCTCTTGCCGGTAGAGATAGAATTGTAACCGGTGGTTACTTCGCCCACTACTTCTTCGCCCTTCACCACTTCGTAACCTTGACGAGGGATGGCTCGACCGTTGAGTTCGATACCGATGACTTTGCGCTTCAGTCCTTCTGCTTTTTGTTTCAAGAGGGCATCTTTACCGATGAAGTTTTCTTTTTCCAACTTGGCAAACATACCAAAACCTGCTTCGAGCGGAGTGATATCGTCTGTCAATTCGTGACCGTAAAGCGGTAAACCCACTTCGAAACGCAAAGTATCACGACAACCCAAACCGCAAGGTTTCACTCTGCCGGAAGCCATGAGTTTGTCCCAAACACTGATGATGTACTTGTGGCTGCCGTAAATTTCGAAACCGTCTTCGCCCGTATAACCGGTACGGCTTAAAATCATGTCTTCGCCGTCCACATGACGTACTTCGAATTCATAAAAGGCGATGTCTTTGCAAGGCTGTCCCAAAACTTCTTCTACGATATCTTGCGCAGCAGGACCCTGTATTGCCACCTGACCGTAGATATCGCTTTGATTAGCAGTTTTCACGTTGAAGTCTTTGGCTTGCTCCACTATCCAAGCATAGTCTTTGTCGATATTGGAAGCATTGATGACCAAAAAGAAAGCATCTTCCGCCATTTTGTAAACGAGCAAATCGTCTACGCAACCGCCCGTTGGACGAAGCATCATGCCATAAAAGACTTTTCCGATGGGAGCATTGCTCACGTCGTTGGAAAAGATGTATTGTACGAAACGTTCGGCGTCGGGACCGGTGATGAGGACTTCGCCCATGTGCGAAACATCGAAGATACCGCAGTCATTGCGTACTGCGTTGTGTTCTTCTATGATATTGGAGTATTGCAGAGGCATGTCGAAACCTCCGAAAGGTACCATTTGTGCGCCGAGGCTCACGTGTCTGCCGTGCAGGCAAGTTGTTTTATTTTCCATGTTATAATAGGTTATTGATGTGTTTATAGTTCCAACAATCCACACAAGGCGGCGAAAGTCAATCCGCGAATAGAAGTTTCGGGATGATGACGTTCCAGCGCATTGCGTATTTCATCTTTGGCAAAAAGCACTCCGCACAAGGCATTCCCGAAAGCTTCGCGTGCATCGGACTGCTCGAAAAAGTCGCCCGTGATTTGTACTTCTTTAATCAGAGAACCCCGCAACACGAATCGCATATCGATACGTCCGCAACCTTCGATGCGTTGCGAGCGGAGTTCGCCCTCATTGACAATACGTCCTTGCAAGTGTTCGGGATGATAGTAAAGTGCTTCTATTTTTTCGATTTCGGTCAAATCTTCGGTGTCGAGGCGAATGGTATCGTTGCACAATATATTGCGCAATTCGTCTCGCAGACGAGGAATGCCGTAAGGAAGATAATCTTTCAAGAAACCTACACGACTGCGAATACTCTGCACGCCTGCCGATTTCAATTTTTCGGCGTCGGGTGTCAGTGCACCCAAGAGTTTCTCCAGGTCGGCATCGTAAAGCATAGTGCCGTGTACTACGTTGCGATTGCCCAAGAGATAATAAGCATTGCCACAGACTTTCGTTCCGTTGGCAAGCAGGATGTCGTTGCGCCCCGAAACTTTGGCTTCTACACCGATACGTGTCAAAGCATCGGCTACGGCATGTGTGTATTGTGCAAAAATCTCTTCGACAGTTCCTTCATCCGTTATCAAACTCCAGAACACATTCTTCTCATCACCATAGATGGTACCGCCTCCGCTTTTACGACGTAAAAGGTGCACACCGTTTCGACGACAGAAATCTATATTCACCTCCTGATGCAAGACTTGATTTCTGCCTATCATAGCTACCGGTTCGGGAAGCACCCACGAGTAGAGATAGTTTCCTGCAGGCAGGTGACGAGCGATAAACTCTTCGGCCGCCAGATAGAAACCCACACGATGGGGCTGTTCCGCTACTACATCCGGAACTTCTACATAAGTGGCAGGAAATCTTTTTTTCTCCATATCCGATGTACATTAAGGTCTTTCATTGACAGAGAAGAGATTTATCTGTCAATCATGTTTCTTTTTTTCTCGCACCTAAATTACCTCTTTTATTCGAAATGCAAAAAGAAAACATTAAAAGTTTTGCCTTGTCTCATTCCGTTTCAGAAATGGATGTGAGTGGGTTTCACGGTCGATTGCCGCCGCACGTTGCAAAGCTTTCCCACATGTACGAAACAGATAGTTCAAACACAGCCATCCACATCACTCTGCCCGGATAAAAAAACGACGATTTCATCGCCTCGTTTTACGCAGACACAAGAATATGACATACGCTGGAAACCACCTACAAAGCCATATGGACGAAATCTCATAGTATGAAAAGGTTGTTTTACGCTCTCGAGAAAAATGTTTACAGGTACAAGAAACAGCCGTCCTGCGTAAATCGGATTTTAGCCGATGCACAACACTTCGGAGAAAGCTTATTATATATAAAGGAGAGGAAAAGAAACATCCTTACTCCGCAGGAGAAAAAGACAAATCAACAAAACGTCCTATCTGTTGCCAGAATTCGGGATAGGACTTTGTCACCACTTGCGGATGATGGATGCGAATTTTTCCCAAACGAAATACGGCAGGCGCAAAAGCCATCGCCATACGATGGTCTTCGTAAGTATTTATACCGATTTCGGAACTACGAGAACAACGCTCGCCATCCCAAGAAAGCTCGTCGTTTGTAGCATTCAAAACGAAGTCCAACTTGTGCATCTCGTTCTTCAGTGCCGAGATACGGTCGGTCTCTTTAATTCTCAGACTTTGCAAGCCGCCGAAACGATAAGGAATACCCAGCATACAACATACCACGACAAAAGTTTGCACCAAATCCGGCTGCTCCACAAAGTCGTACTCCAGCTTCCGACAATTCACCGCTTGCTTGCGCAAATACACACCATCCGCATGATAAATCGTTTGCACTCCCAATTCATCAAACAAAACCGCCGTTTGTCTGTCGCCCTGTAAGCTGTCTCGATACAAACCCGGCAAGAACAAAGTATCGGCTTCTCCCAATGCCACCATGGCATACCAATAAGACGCGGCACTCCAATCGCTCTCCACACGGTAAGGGACGGCACGATATCCGCCGGGTTCCACACGTATGCACGTTGCGCCTTGCCAAGACACACGTGCACCATAAACGGACATCAACTGCAAAGTCAGGTCTATGTACGGTCGCGAAATCACTTCGCCCGTCAGTTGCACGGTAAGCCCGCTTTTCAGCAAAGGTGCTATCATCAGCAAAGCGGAAATGTATTGCGAGCTGACATTGCCTGCCACTTCGAGTACTCCACCACGCAATTGTTTGCCTTTTATGCGCAACGGCGGAAAACCCTCATGCTCCACATACGCGATGTCTGCTCCCAAGCTGCGCAAAGCCTCCACCAAAACAGCAATGGGGCGTTGTTTCATGCGCTCCGTTCCCGTAAGCAAGAATTCTCCATCCGCAATGGCAAGATAAGCCGTGAGAAAACGCATGGCTGTACCTGCCGCACCGACGTCTATTTTAGACGACATGGTGGATAAGGCGCGTTGTAACACACGCGTATCGTCGCAGTCCGACAAATTCTCTATTTCAGCCTGCACGGGACACATGGCATTGATGAGCAAAGCCCGATTGCAAATACTCTTGGAAGAGGGAAGAACTACCTCGCCTTTCAGCTGTCCGGGCGAAGTCAACAGAACAGAAGACTTGTCTGTCATAGGAATGAAACTAAAAAACGCCTCCGTATTCCGGAGGCGTTTGCTGTGATGATATTAAACTGTTTGTTTCTTGAGTATCTTCATGTCTTTGTGCACCTCCACGACATTGATAACATAGTCGCCAAGTTTTTCGCACTCGCCAATCAAGTCCATGTAGTGTACACCCATTTGATAGCTGTACTCCTTGTTGTTTACATCCAAGAGGTTTTGGTCTTTCAACTGATTGCGATAATTGTTGATTTCGTTTTCGATGTTGAAAGAGCGATTCATGTCCACGATTTGTTTCGTATCTTCTTCCAAAGCCACCATTTGCGACAATGCGCTGTCGGTTAGTCTGAACATTTCGTCGATATGTTCGTATTGTTGTTCCGTGAACTCTTCGTTCTCTTTGCGCTTGCGATTGATGGTACGTGCCAAATTGTAGCAACTGTCGCCGATGCTTTCCAGTTCGGTTATCTCGCGCAACATTCCGCGTATTTCCAGTTTACCCTCAGAGCTCAAACGTCCTTCGGCAACTTCCGTAAGGTAGTTCGCTATCTCCAATTCCATGTTGTCGCTGATGTTTTCGTATTTCTCTATACGCGAGAAGAGCTTGTTGAACTCTGTTTCGTTTGTGATACGCAACAGCTGTTGCACCATACCGAACATACGGTGCATACGTTCGGCAAAGAGATTGATTTCTTTCCGCGCCTGCAAGATGGACAATTCCGAAGTAGACAATATACCACCCGTGATAAAACGCAAACGGTATTCTTCTTCCTGTTCTTTGGAAGGCAAGAGTTTGATGACGGTCTTCTCTATAAACTTGATGAACCACATCAAGATAAGAACGTTACACACGTTGAAACAAGTGTGGAATGCAGAGAGTTTGAACGGAACCAACTCGTTTTCCGTACCTTCTATATGCAATACATCCGTAACCAGCCACGTCACCATATCCATAAACGGTTGGAACAAACACAACACCCAGATAACACCGAAAACATTGAACATCAAATGCGACAGCGCGGCTCTGCGTGCCTGTGTATTGGCCGTGATGCCGGCAAGATTGGCTGTGATGGTGGTACCGATATTTTCTCCGAGCACCAGTGCAGCACCCAACTCGAAACTAATCCAACCGTTGGCACACATGATGAGCGTGATAGCCATTGTCGCCGCAGAAGCTTGCACAATCATGGTAAGGATGGTACCGATAAACACAAACAAAAGAACAGAACCGAAGCCCATATCTGTATATTGTGTCAGGAATTCGAGCATTTCCGGATTGGCTTTAAGGTCGGGAGCGTGAGTCGTAAGACCTTTCAACCCCATAAAAAGGAAAGCAAAACCGAAGATAAACTCGCCTACCGACTTACGGGAAGACTTTTGAGAGAAAAGCAATGGAATACCGAAAGCCAGCATGGGCAAAGCAAAAGCGGAAATATCCACTTTGAAACCTAAAGCCGAAATAAGCCAAGCTGTAACGGTGGTACCGATATTGGCACCCATGATGACACCGATGGATTGACTGAGTGTAAGCAAGCCCGCATTCACGAAACTTACCACCATAACGGTTGTCGCAGAAGAAGATTGTACAAGGGCTGTGATGAGAGCGCCGGTAAGTATCCCCGTAACCTTGTTTGTCGTCATTGCGGTGAGGATTTGTCGCATTCTGTCGCCGGCAAACTTTTGAAGTCCTTCGCTCATAGTCTTCATACCGTACAGGAACAAGGCTAACGACCCGAGCAGCTTCAGCAAATCATAGAACGTATATTCCATTGAAATAAAATAAAAATGTTGTGGGCGTAATACAAAAACCGTACTTTAACACCCAAATTAAAATAATTAAAGTTCTTTATTATGGCGCAAATATATTGCAAAAACAGTAATCAGACAAAAGAAGTTAAAGAGAATTCCACCTTACTCGATATTTATAATCTCTTTGAGTTGAATATGCCTTACGGTCCGGTAAGCGCACGCGTAAACAACAGTGTAGAAGACTTGAACTATCGTATATACAGCAATAAAGACATAGAATTCATAGACATCACAGACCCGTCGGGGATGCGTACTTACGCCCGCTCTTTGTGCTGTTTGCTGGTAAAAGCCGTAGAAGACTTATTCCCCAAAGGACGCGTCATTCTGGAGCACACCATATCGAAAGGTTACTTCTTCCAGTTACACATAGGACGTACCATCACTATCGAAGATGTACACCTCGTAAAAGAGCGCATGCAGGAACTCATAGAGATGAAACTCCCCTACCGACGCATAGAAGACAGAACGGAAAAAGTGATAGCACTGTTTGCCGAAAAAGGCATGAAGGACACCGTGCGTTTGCTCGAAACATCGGGACAGATATACTCCTCTTATTATAAGCTGGGCGATACGATAGACTATTACTACGGTTCGCTCGTACCGCATACCGGTTATTTGCACTTGTTCGACATCGTAAAATACTACGACGGCGTGTTGTTGCGCGTGCCTATGAGCGGCAATCCGGAGAAGCTGGAAGATATTGTGAAACAAGAGAAGATGCTCGAAGTCTTCGACGAATATCTTTCGTGGCAGAGTATATGGAAGATTTCCACCGTCGGCGATTTCAATGTAGCTTGCAGAGCGGGCAAAGCCATTGACCTCATCAACGTGGCAGAAGCATTGCAGGAAAAAAAGATAGCACGAATAGCCGACGAGATAGCCGAACGAGGTAAAAAAGGAACACCCGTCCGTCTGATACTCATTTCGGGACCGTCGTCTTCGGGAAAAACCACGTTCAGCAAGCGATTGAGCGTGCAACTGATGACGTGCGGACTGAAACCTTACTCCATCTCGCTCGACGATTTCTTTGTAGACAGAGAACAAACACCGCTCGACGAAAATGGCGATTACGACTTCGAAAGCTTGTATGCGCTCGACCTCGACTACTTCGGAGAATGTATGAAACGCCTCATCGACGGCGAGAAAATAGAATTGCCACGCTTCGACTTCACCACAGGCAAGCGGATGCCCAGCGGTGAGAAACTCCGCCTTCGCGATGACATGGTCTTGATATTAGAAGGCATACATGCGCTCAACCCGTCGCTCATTCCCATCATACCTGCCGAACAAAAGTTCAAAGTATATGTTTCCGCGCTGACGAGCATACGTCTCGACCACCACAACTACATTCCCACCACAGACAACCGTTTGCTCCGACGCATCGTTCGCGATTACAAATACCGCAACTATTCCGCGCGCGACACCATCGGGCGTTGGAAGAGTGTGAGAGCAGGCGAAGACAAGTGGATATTCCCTTATCAGGAGCAAGCAGATGCCATGTTCAACTCGGCTTTGCTGTTCGAACTCGCCATTATCAAAGACCATGCACTCCCCATCTTGAGCAACGTACCTCAAGATTGCCCCGAATACAGCGAAGCACAACGTCTGTTGCGTTTTCTGGAGTACTTCACATCTATTTCCGACAAAGAAATTCCCCCGACTTCGCTCTTGCGAGAGTTTCTGGGCGGAAGCAGTTTCCGATACTGACCTTACGTACCGGGAAAGCATTCGTATCCGTGAGTTCGCCCCGCTGCGAACTCACGTTTTTTTCGTGTCTTCTCTATTTTTCGTCGCTGCTTCTCCTTAAATATACATAGGAGAAAAAAGTATTCTCCCCGTACCTTCTCGACTCGTCGACTTACTCCTATATATAACAGGTATAGGGAAACTGAGAGTTTCTGCATAAACATACACTTTCCCCCTTGTACCTCGTCAACTCAAAAACTCGTCCCTCCAAATTAGCAACATATTGCCAATTTGATAACAACATGTACGCAAGTTGATAGCATCATGTTGCTATCGCGATAAGAACATGTTGCTATCACGATAGCAACAGCGTCAAAGAATGTTAACATCATAATCGCATCA
>JBGXXU010000139.1:0-4418 GCA_041814865.1 Phocaeicola sp.
GAGTATTGCTACACGATTGGTGAAATAACAGCCAAGTTTGGTGTTACAGAAGGGACGGTATATAAGCATATCAGAAAGTTTTCCATCCCCATAAGGCAGATTGGCAACTATGTCTATGCCCCAAAGTCAGAGATAGACCAACTGTACAAATAACCTTAGGTATACATGAGAAAAGAACTACACAACACGAAAGTAACGGTGAGACTTCGCAAGAGTGCATATAGAAATGAGTGGTATCTCTACATTGAGAGTTATCCTGTCTATACTGTGGGCAAATCCGAGCCACAACGTGTCCGTGAGTATCTCAACCGCATAGTAACTACGGTCGTCTGGGATAAAACTCGGACTGCACGGACAACATCTTCGAGCAAATCATACAAACCCAAGCGAGATTTGAATGGAGTGATACAGTGCAAAAGCGAGGTCGATCAAGAAGCTTGTATCTACGCCGATGAGGTGCGAAAGCTCCGTCAAAGAGAATATGATAATGCAGATTTATATAGTGATGCAGATACTGCACAAGCAGAGCAAAAGGAACGTTTGCAACAAAACTTCATTACCTATTTTCGAGAGGCGATGTACAAGCGACACAAAAATAGCTCCACTTCTATTCTTGTCAATTGGAAGAGAGCTCTGGATTTTCTTAAAATGTATGCAGGAGAAAATTTGTCGTTTTTCAAAATCGACAATGCTTTTGCAGAGGAATACAAGCGTTTTCTTTTGACAGCCCCTCGTGGAGGGAATAAATGTGGTACTATTTCTCACAATACGGCATCGACTTATTTTTCTATTTTCAAGGCAGCTCTCAAACAGGCATTTATAGATGGTTATCTAACCGTTGATATATCCGCTAAAATAAAAGGTATTCAGGAACAGGAGTCTCGCCGTGAATACCTTACCGTAGAGGAGTTAAATACGCTTGCTTCAACTCCTTGTGATCGTGAGGTGATGAAACGGGCAGCCCTTTTCTCTGCTCTGACAGGATTACGCCACTGTGATATTCAGAAACTAAAGTGGAAAGAGATCAATATGGATGGAGAACAGCCGAGGTTACATTTCACTCAAAAGAAGACCAGGGGAGTGGAGTATATGCCTATTTCGGAACAAGCCTTAAAACTATGTGGAGAACGAAGATTGCCAGAACAATTGGTTTTTGAAGACCTGCCTAATCCGTCATGGATTTCTAAACCTCTAAAGCGTTGGATAGAGGCTGCAGGCATCAAAAAGTCCATAAGCTTTCATTGTTTCCGCCACTCCTACGCAACTCTACAACTTGCCAGCGGTACAGATATTTATACCGTAAGCAAGATGCTGGGACATACGAATGTGAAGACAACGCAAATCTATGCAAAGGTGGTCGATGAAAAGAAAAACAAGGCGGCTCAAGCCATAAAATTGGATACGATAGAGACAAAGACTCAGGAATAACCTCACAAAAATGAATAAAGATGCAGTCTAAGTACTTTGAATATATAATTGTTTATTTATCCGTCCTGCTGGCGTGTGCCTTAATTGGTATAATTGTGAGATTTGTTTTTGTTTCGGCTGGAGTTGATGAATTTACTGCAACCGTAATTTTCTGGATTGTTACAGGTGTAGGCATCATTCTCTATTCAGCCCTGATGCTTCTGATTGACGGTTTGTTCACAGCTATTGTGAAGAAGTTTTTCCCTCACAAGCATCTGCCTCCATCATCACCCCAAGAAAAGAAAGAAGTTGAGCAGAATTGGGACAAAAAGAATATAGAGACAGAATCTATTCAGGAGATACGAGTTAATCAGCTGCGTAAACAAAGCGATAAATCAAAAGAGAAGTTGGAGATAGCCATCTCCTATACACAGCATGAATTTGCCCCCTATGTCTCTGATGACGATTTGAAGCGACTCAGTCAATACATTACAGCTTATTCAGAAGGAAACGTCTTGCAAAACCCTCAACCTGTCAGGGTCGCAAAACTTACTTCTTTAGACCTGTATCATTTCGGCTGGAATATTTGGAAGCATTTCAGTATTGGCAAACAAGACGAGGTTGCTCTTTTCCTCAAACTTGTTTTTGCCGAGGCACTAAAAGACGTTGAACCCGACACCATCAAAAGTCACCTAAAAGACGATGAACAAAAAGGGCTAATCAAGATTCAGAAAAGGCTGGATGACATTAAATGTTTATTTAGATGAACGGATAATAGTGGAAAACCTCCAGTGTTAGACGATATGCACTAATTGCTTCTCTCTCTAGTTCTGCATAATCCATTGAAATTTCCCTGTCAATCTCCTTCCTATGCATCCATTTGTTTCGATACTTTCTTAGGTGGTGTAACCTATTTTTTAAATCAGAAGAATACGAACAATTCTCAATAATATCATAAAAGCTTTTACAATCTAATGCTTCATCTTCTTTAATATACGATTCTATTGCTGCTTGGCACATTATTACACATGCTAAATCTGCGCCAGCACAGAACGAAATGTAGGCATTTTCCAATTGAAATGAAGTATAATCATCAAAACAAATTCCCCCTTTTAAAACTTCGTCTTGAATTTGTAACAACAACTTTTCTCTAACATTTTCTTTTACCATAGTTATAATATCTATACGTTTTACTGTAAAGGTACTAAAATGATGGGTTCGTAGCTCTTCTCTGTACATCGTCGAGATAAATATTCATTTTCTCCCTATCAGTGTAGATTGTTCCCTGAATTTCTTTTTGAAGGGAAAGGTATTCTCTCGTATTATTCCCCCAATATCCTATCTTTTACTTATAAGAGATAGAAAAACGCACCAATCATAGTGTTTTTGTAGTGTTTTCTCCGTGTTTTGAATCACAGGGAAAACACTTTATTCATTTGTGCCATGTTAAACTCAAAATAGTATAGACATGGACGACAACGAAATTTCTTTTGAGAATCTACCGAAGGCGGTAGCTCACTTAGTGAACGAAGTAGCTGAGATCAAAGCATTGGTCGAGAAAGGACAAGATGCGGTTATTTCTCCAAAACGTATTCCTATCGGGATAGATGAAGCGTGTAAAATCATCGGGAAGGCTAAACCTACAATTTATACACTTGTGCGCAAGCGTTTACTCCCTTGCTACAAGAATGGAAAGCAACTCTACTTCTTCGAGGATGAGTTGCTCGAATGGATAGCCAATGGTCGTAGAAAAACGGTGCGAGAACTTGCCGAAGACTCGAAGCTCTTTATCTCTGAAAAGAAGTCCAAGCTCTCTCATTTCTAAATCCCTATTCAACGATGAAAGAAGAAATGGATGAACGACCAGAAGGGAAGCAATCCAAGAATGAACGGATAGAGTCCTTTCTAAGGGAGCACTATGACTTTCGATTCAACACCGTAAAAAGTCGCACGGAGTTTCGATACTCGAATAAAGAAGCACTTTTCTACCCGCTCGGTAAATTCGATATCAACTCCATGCGACGGCTATTGGATTCTTCACAAGGTATCAGTACTTCGGCAGAGAATATACGAGCGATATTGGAAAGTGATTTCTGCCCGCGTATCAATCCTGTACAGGAGTATTTCCAAAAACTATCGAATTGGAACGAGGGAGAGGACTCGGAGATTATTCACTTGGCTTCGTGCGTAACGGTTCGGAATCCTGATAAGTGGCAAACTTATCTGACCAAATGGCTTATTGCAGTGGTGGCGAATGCGATGGATGATTTGTTCTGTCGCAATCACACCTGTCTGGTTTTGACTGGAGAGCAGGGTAAGTTTAAGACCACTTTCTTAGACTTGCTTTGTCCCGTGGAGCTAAAAGCATATTTGTTTACAGGTACTATTGACCCTCAAAACAAGGATACGCAGACCCTTATAGCCGAATACCTGTTTATCAATATCGACGACCAACTCAAAGCCCTCAACAAAAGAGACGAAAATGAGTTGAAGAATCTCATCACAACTCCACGGGTTAAGTATCGCAGACCATACGATACGTACATCGAAGAGTATCCTCACTTAGCCAGTTTTATGGCTTCGGTAAATGGTAATGACTTCCTTACGGATCCAACGGGTAGTCGTCGGTTTCTTCCTTTTGAAGTAGAAGCTATTGACATAGAAGCTGCTAAACAGGTCAATATCAATAAGGTTTATTCGGAGGCTTGGTGGTATTGGGAAAGTGGATATCGGTACTGGTTTGATGATGCGGAAATTGCAGAGTTGCACCGAGAGAGCGAAGGCTTTCATGTGCAGACAGTCGAATACGAAATGTTACTCAAAGGCTTTGAGAAACCAAGTCCTATGGAAGAGTCTTATATGACCACTTCGGAAGTTCTGAATTATTTGCGTGGATATACTACGCTGAACCTCTCCGAAAAACGAATGGGAGAAGCTCTGCGCAAAGCAGGATTTGAACGAAAGTCCCGACGGATAGGAGGTAACCCTATGTATGTCTATCATATCAGAAA
>JBGXXU010000140.1:0-13854 GCA_041814865.1 Phocaeicola sp.
TAAGTTGCACCACCAATACGGCGAGACTTCACTTCGATTTGAGGAGTTACATTGTCAAGTGCTTTCTTCCATACTTCCAAAGCAGACTTCTCTTCGCCGGGAAGTTTGGTTTCCACTGTTTTCAATGCGTTGTAGAAAATTTCGTAAGAAGTATTTTTCTTACCATCGTACATCAAATGATTTACGAATTTAGAGACCTTTTGGTCATTAAACACCGGATCCGGAAGAACCAGTCGTTTTTTGGGTTTTGCTTTTCTCATTTTGGGTTCAAATTTAGTTTAGTTTGGGGCTGCGTTTTTGCTTGCTTCAACACTTCCTCCGAAGTATTTACTCAACCTTAAAGCTTTCCAACAAACCAAAACGATATTATGTCTTTTATATTTTCAGGAGCAGTGCGTTATTTTTTCTTGCCTTTTGCTGCCGGAGCCGCTTGTCCCGGTTTCGGACGCTTAGCACCGTATTTAGAGCGACGTTGAGTACGTCCCGCCACACCTGCAGTATCCAATGTACCGCGAACAATGTGATAACGAACACCCGGAAGGTCTTTCACACGACCACCGCGCACCAATACGATAGAGTGTTCCTGCAAGTTGTGTCCTTCTCCCGGAATGTACGAGTTCACTTCCTTAGAGTTGGTGAGACGAACACGCGCCACCTTACGCATTGCTGAATTAGGCTTTTTGGGAGTAGTAGTATAAACGCGCACGCAAACGCCACGTCTTTGGGGACATGAATCGAGCGCAGGCGATTTACTCTTCTCAACCAATACCTTTCTTCCTTTTCTTACTAACTGTTGAATAGTAGGCATTTTGTTTGATTTTTAATTTGTTATTATATGATTTTATTTTCTATTTTTCTACTATAAGGCGAAACTATACATTTCGGTCTGCAAAATTACAAATAACATTCGTACCAACAAAGAGTTGGTTCTTTTTTTTGTTCGATTGTCTTTTTTAACGAGGCGTACGGACAAGCGAGAGTCCGAGTACAAACGAACGACATCCCTTTATCCTCCTATATATAATAAGGAGTAACCGCACCACCTCCCATTGTCTGTCGCAGACGCCCTCATCGTCACCGATTTCCCACGCACTGTGGAAAAGATTACCAATGCGCCGCGTTTTTTGCTTCGATTTTCCGAGTAGACAAGGTTTCGTCAAAGCCCTCCCTCAACAGTTCACAACAGTGTGTGGACGAAAACATATAGTGCCCCCTGTAGAAAGCTCGAACAGCATTTCGAAGAGAACAAAACATACTCTACGGCAAGAAAAAGCATACCACGTCGTTTCATTTGCAAGGCGAATACGTATATTTGCCCATTGGTTAATAAAAGAAATAATAAGCAATGAAAAGAGTATTGTTTTTTTATATGGTAATGCTTTCATGCGCCATAATGACGGTTATGGCACAAAGCGATGACAAACACGCGCCGAAGTATCTGAAGAATGCCGTACCGCTGGTAAACGGGAAAGTGGTATTCAGCACTCAGAACACAACCATGGCCGTAGAGGGGAAAGAACTCTACCGAATGTTGCACAAATGGGCTTCCGAAAGATTTGTTTCCAAAGACGGTTTGCAGGCACGCATTGCTTATGCGGATGAAAACAAAGGCGACATCGTGGCGGTGGTGGAAGAATACATGGTATTTTCTTCTTCCGCACTCTCGTTAGACCGCACACGTATTTATTACAGATACCGCATTCACGTGGACGGCAATCGCTACTCGGCAGAACTGTCCCGTATCAGATACTGGTATAACGAAGCACGCAACGGCGGACAACGTTATACTGCGGAGGAATGGATTACGGACGATGTTGCACTGAACAAGGCAGGAACAAAGGTATATCCCGTCATGGGTAAGTTTCGTCGCAAGACCATCGACCTGAAAGACGACCTGTTCACTTCCATGCGAGAATATGTAGACCCGCAATACAGTTTCGAGTTACGACGTAAGAAGACACCCGAACCGGCATTGGTGGCACCTCCTTCACAAGAGTCCATGCCTAAAATAGCGATAGCCGAAACGGAGAAAACTGCGGAGCGCAAAGAAGTCATTTTGCCCGACGACCTCGCCGAACGCGCAAGGACAGCCAAAATATCCATCACAAACACGGAAGACATCGTCGTACTCAAATACGGTAATTGGGGCGGTACTGGAACCATGTTTGGCTCACCGGTGGTTTATACCGTAGCGAGCAAAGGACAAAAGGCGTTGCAGGCATTCTTCTCCTCGTCGCAACTTTACACTTTCAACATCAACAACAACGACAAGCCTACCCTGCTTCTCGTATGCAAACCTGCTATCTCTCGCAATGTCAATGCCGCAGACTTGAAAGCCATAGGCATATCGGCAGAAGAAGGTCAGGAGTACATATTATATGTGTCCACAGTCATCAGTTGCGACACGGTGAATAAGTAAACTTGTTATCCTATGGGATATGAATAATAACCATCTAAAAAACTTAATTCAATGACAAACCAAAACACACTCACTACACTACGGGATTCCGCCGCTATGCGTTGGACAGCCCTGCTGTTACTCTCGTTCGCCATGTTCTGTTCATATATATTTATGGACATACTGTCGCCCATCAAGGACTTGATGCAGTCCACACGCGGATGGGACTCCACGGCATTCGGTACGATGCAAGGTTCCGAAACTTTTCTCAACGTATTCGTATTCTTCCTCATCTTTGCCGGTATCATCCTCGACAAGATGGGCGTACGCTTCACGGCTTTGTTGTCGGGAGCCGTCATGTTGGTGGGTGCAACCATCAACTGGTACGCTGTGACGGAAACTTTCCAAGGCAGCGCACTCGAAACATGGTTCACCAACAACCTTAATTATATTCCAGGCTTCGACGAACTTGGTATTTCGCCCTTCTACAAGGGTATGCCCGCTTCTGCAAAGTTTGCGGCTGTTGGCTTTATGATATTCGGATGCGGTGTGGAAATGGCTGGTATCATGGTTTCGCGCGGTATCGTAAAATGGTTCAAAGGTCGCGAAATGGCATTGGCTATGGGTTCCGAAATGGCATTGGCACGCTTGGGTGTAGCAACCTGTATGATATTCTCTCCGATGTTCGCACGCTTGGGTGGCGATATCGACGTGTCTCGTTCCGTAGCATTCGGTGTGGTACTTCTGATGATAGCCATGATGATGTTCGTGGTTTACTTCTTCATGGACAAAAAGCTTGATGCGCAAACAGGCGAAGCAGAAGAGAAGGACGACCCGTTCAAGGTGAGCGACCTCGGTGCGATATTAAAATCGAGCGGTTTCTGGCTGGTAGCTTTGCTCTGCGTACTATACTATTCCGCTATCTTCCCCTTCCAAAAGTATGCGGTGAACATGTTGCAATGCAACCTCACTTTCACAGAAGTTCCGGCAGACAGTTTCTGGGCTTCCAATACCGTGACCGTCATTCAGTACATCATCATGCTAGTGGTGGCAGGTGCTTCTTTTGCCAGCAACTTCGCGCGCAAGAACCTCAAATATCCGTTCCTTGCACTTGCCGTTGTTGCGCTTATTGCATTCTGTTACATGGGTTACATGCGTCAGTCGGCAGCTACGGTGTTTTCTGTGTTCCCTTTGCTGGCAGTAGGCATCACTCCTATCTTGGGCAATTATGTAGACCATAAAGGCAAAGCCGCAACAATGCTTATCATCGGTTCGCTGTTGCTGATAGCTTGTCACCTTACGTTTGCTTTCATTCTTCCCATGTTCAAAGGAAACGAAGTGGGCGGTATTGTCACGGCTTACACCACTATTCTCGTGTTAGGTGCTTCGTTCTCTTTGGTACCGGCTTCGTTGTGGCCGAGTGTTCCCAAACTGGTGGACTCAAAAATCATCGGTTCGGCATACGCTATGATATTCTGGTTCCAAAACATCGGTTTGTGGTTGTTCCCCATGCTCATCGGCAAAGTGCTCGACAAAACAAATCCCGATATCATCACGGCATTGGAGCAAGGCGTCATCACGACAGAACAGGCTGCTGTGTCTTACGATTACTCTTATCCGCTCTTGATGCTCGCATGTCTCGGGCTTGTGGCTCTCTTGCTTGGACTGGCATTGAAAGTCGTGGACAAGAAGAAAGGTCTCGGTCTCGAAGAACCCAACATCAAACAAGCGTAAATCTCACCCATAAATAAAAACGAGGCGCACGAACACATGTTCGTGCGCCTCGTTTTCTTTATAAAGAACCGTTATTCTGCCGACTTATCAATCTTTACGATACCACCGGTCACGGGATTGAAGACGACGCGTGTATTTATTTTACGGTCGAAGAGTTTCTCCACCAGCACTTCGGTGGCACCTATTTGCGTAAGCGAATGTTTTTGTTCGTACACCACCTTGTTGTCGTGTGTCAGCGTGACGAGTGCTTCGCCCGGAACATTGTAAATGATACCTTCCGGTTTCTTCTTACGTACTTCGGGCAAAGATACTCCCGACGCGAAAGGCATCACCGGACGCACTACCAAATAATACGGTTCGCCGGCAAGATTGTCGGCAGAGAGCGCGCCCAAATGTTTTGAGAAACGAAACGGAATAATCTCCGCATCTGTTCTCGGTTCTATCACATAACTGAACAAGAAGTCTTCACTCGCCTCCGTTCCGACGAACATTGCCGTCAAAGCTTTTTCCTGCTTATCGAGATTACCGATGACGAGTTGCAACGAAGCACCGTCTTTCGGCATCGTTTCCGCATTGCCTCGCAAGATATTGTTGCGACTGTCGCGAATAGTGTAGATTTCTCGTGCTGTAAGTTCAGCCATTTTACGCTTCGAGCCTGCCAAAAGTATTTCTTCCGTGAGGTATTGTTTCGGATTATCGGCAGGCGCGGACTTCTCCAGTCGATAAACAGGTTCCTGCGATTCGGGTGCGGTGGTATTGATAGCTCTGACGATGCCGTTGTGTGTCAATTCCACATTGGAAGCCATGTTTCGGTCTTTCAACTTCACGATATACGCCTTCGTACTGTCAGGAATGCCTATGGTTTGCACATCTATCTGCTTCAGTGTCCAACGAGTTTCCATTGTTTTTCGCGCATCGGATATCTTGAGATACTGATGAGCATAATAATACAAGTCGCCGGGCATGTAAGTTGTTTTCGTAGCCACGATTGTGATTTTCAACTGTGTTTTCGGCAAGAAATACACCACGCCTTCGCCTGTTCTCGGCGTATAATAGTTGACTTCTTGCGCCAAGACCACGCTTTGCGCAAGCATTGCAAATACGGATATATAGAATAATCTTTTCATAATGTCTTTTGTTATACGAGGTTGTTCTTCTCCGTCAGCGACAGCCACGCTTCCGGCAAAGCTTCCACGATGTCGCCTGCCGTCATGGCGATTTGTCCCTTTCGGCGTGCCGCTATGTCGCCTGCCAATCCGTGTAAATAAACACCCAACCGACAAGCATCGAACGAGTGATAGCCTTGTGCCAACAAAGAAGTAAGAATACCCGTCAGCACATCGCCGCTACCTCCCACTGCCATGCCGGGATTGCCCGAAGTATTGAAATGACATTCTCCTTCGGGAGTAACGACAGCCGTCCACGCTCCTTTCAGCACGACATAGCTTCGCAATTCTTCTGCCAGGTCTTTCGCTTTCGTCAGACGCTCGTAGGTATTGCTGCAATTGCCCACCAGGCGTTCCAACTCGCCGATATGCGGAGTGAGAACAGAGCCCGGAGGAATGTGTCGCAAGTCCGCACGGTGCGTACTGAAGATATTCAGCGCATCGGCATCGAGTACCACAGGCATATTGTAACACTGCTGTATCTGACGAATCAGTGCGCTCGCCGTGACAGGGTCTGTACCCAAACCGGGACCCATACCCACAGCATCGTAAGCATCGGCATCCACAGGGAAAGTAAAGATACGCTCGTCGGCGTCCATGCTGACCATGGCTTCGGGTACGCTTGTCTGTAATATCACGGTATTGTAATGCGGTGCATGCACCGTGAGCAAACCTACTCCCGCACGCAAGGCGGCACGAGCCGCAAGCACGGAACAACCGCCCATTCCTTTGGAACCGGCGATGAGCAAAGCGTGCCCGAACTCGCCCTTATGCGCAAAACGCTTGCGTGTCCGAACGAGAGAAGCCACTTCTTCGCGTTCCGTAATATAATAAGGAGATGTAGCCTCCTGCGTGAAAGCCTCGCTGATGCCTGCATCCAGCACCACCCATTCGCCTACAAATTCTTCGTTTTCCGAAAACAGGAAAGCCAGTTTGGGTCTGTGCACGGTCAGGGTCAGGTCTGCCCGTATGATATTGATGCGCTTGTTGAGCGAATTGTCCTCGCCCATCAAACCCGACGGAATGTCCAGAGCAACCACCGAAGCCGGAGACTGATTGATGAATTGCACCACAGCCGCAAAACCGCCTTCCAATCCACGCGTCAAACCGATACCGAACAAACCGTCTATCACCACATCTTCTTCCGTCAGTACGGGACTCTTGAAGGAATTGGTGATTTCCGTATATGCCGTACACCCTGCTTCCTGCAAACGCTGTATATTGATGCATGTGTTCTCCGCAATGTTTCCCGAAGTGTTGAACAGATAAACTTCCACACGATAACCGCGTTCGTGCAGCATACGTGCCACAGCCACCGCATCGCCGCCATTATTGCCGGCACCTGCGAAAATCACCATACGGTGACTTCTGTCCCAACGGTCTGCGATGACTTCCGTCATTCGAGCGGCAGCCTGCTCCATCAATTCGAGAGAAGAAACACCCTCGTGCATTGCCGTATAGTCGTCCGCTTGTTTCTGTATTTTACAAGTCAAGATTTTCATGTTGCTGTCAAAAAACTATTTGGTCGTAAAATTAAGAAAAGTTTCTCTAAGTTCTTCACCTCCTTCGCACATCGGGAGCAGACACACGGCGGGCAGACACAAGTTTGCAAGGCAGTCGGACAACGAACCTCTCCCGAAACTCGAAAACATGTGCATTCTCTCTATCTCTCGCTGTATATTTATACAGAAACCGCTTCCATTTCTGTATATTTATGCAGAGCCGAGCATTTGTCTTTGCACGAAATACAGTCGCTGCGCAATGATTTTTCAGGTCGAAAAAGTCTCGAAAAATCGCTTTTTTGACAAAGGAGAAACGGCTCTACGATGCCTTCTCGATGCGATTATGTTGTTAACATTCTTTGACGCTGTTGTCATCGCGATAAGAACATGTTGCTATCGCGATGACAACATGATGCTATCAAGTTGCGTACATGTTGTTATCAAATTGGCAACATGTTGTCAAGTTTGAAGGGACGAGTTTTTGAGTTGGCGAGGTACGAGAGAGAGTGTATAATTATACAGAAGTTGCCGATTTGTTCTCGTGGGAAGAAGCGCATACGGCTTGCCGGGTATCGTCGTGATATAAAGCATACATCTGCTTGGCAAATGGTACATTTTGCGTTACCTTTGTTTCGAACAAGACTATATAAGAATGAAACGAATACTACTTTTTATCTCTTTTTGCCTCTGCATGCAGGCTTACCTGATGGCGCAACCCGTCGCTCAATTCAATACCACAACACAAAATCTGGGAGCCATCGCATGGCGCAAACCCGTGAATATCACTTACAGAGTGAAGAACACAGGCGACAAGCCGCTTGTCATCTCCAACGTCACCACATCCTGCGGTTGTACCACGGCGATGTGGTCCGAACACGCCATAGCTCCGAGCGGAGAAGGGTTTGTGACAGCGATATTCGATGCCGCCTCCATCGGCAAATTTTACAAAGAAGTGAGCGTTTATTGCAACGCATCGACCCTGCCGCTCTATCTGTCTTTCGAGGGAGAAGTCGTGGCACCCGGCGTAGAGAAAGAAGCACCCAGAGCCATGCCTTATAATATAGGTATGATAGGACTGAACAAAGAAGAAATAACTTTCGACAGCATACATCGCGGTACACGTCCTACGATGGAGATAGAAGTCGTAAACAATTCCACTACCGAATATACGCCCGTGCTGATGCACTTACCGCCTTACCTCAAAGCACGCGCCGTCCCCGAAACACTGTCGCGCGGCAAAGCCGGAAAGATATTCCTCACACTGGACACTTACGGCGTACCGAAGTTGGGTATCACCACAGCTTCCGTCTATCTGGCACGTTACAGCGGCGACAAAGTAAGAACAGACAACGAGATACCCGTATCCATCGTACTGCTTCCCGACTTCAGCAAAGTCGATGCTTTCACAAAAGCCAATCCTCCGCAAATCGAACTGTCTGCGACAGAACTGAACTTCGAAAAACTCTTCTTGGGAGAGAAAAAGACACAAACCGTCATCATCACGAACAAAGGCAAGAGCAAACTCAACATCCGCGAGATGCAGATATTCTCCATCGCCCTCTCCGTGAAACTGCCGAAAAAAGAAATCAAACCCGGCGAAAGCGTGAAAATGAAAATTACCGTACTTGCCAACAATCTCCCACGTGTGAAACGCACACCGCGCATCCTCATGATAACCAACGACCCGAAACGTCCGCAGGTAGAAATAAAGGTAAAAGCCGCACTATATAAATAATACGATATGGAACATCCCGAAAACAGCGAAGAATACAAAGGACTGACCGTAAACAAAGGGATAGAAGCCCCCTCCATCGTCAATCCCTATCTCCAAAACAAGCCACGTATCAAGCGTCGCCAGTTTACGCCGGCAGAATACGTCGAAGGCATTGTCAAAGGAGACATCACCATCTTGAGTCAAGCTGTGACACTTGTCGAAAGCGTGCGTCCCGACCATCAAGCCATAGCACAGGAAGTCATCGAAAAATGTCTGCCTTATTCGGGCAATTCGGTACGCATCGGTATCAGCGGTGTGCCCGGCGCAGGCAAGAGTACTTCCATAGACGTCTTCGGGACACACGTATTGGAACAAGGCGGAAAACTTGCCGTACTCGCCATAGACCCCAGCAGCGAACGTTCCAAAGGAAGTATCCTCGGCGACAAGACGCGCATGGAAAAACTGTCGGTTCATCCGCGTTCGTTCATTCGTCCCAGCCCATCGGCAGGCTCGCTCGGCGGCGTGGCACGCAAAACGCGTGAAACCATCATCCTCTGCGAAGCAGGAGGCTTCGACAAGATTTTCGTGGAAACCGTAGGAGTGGGACAAAGCGAAACTGCTGTGCACTCCATGGTAGACTTCTTTCTGTTGATACAACTCGCAGGAACAGGCGACGAATTGCAAGGCATCAAACGCGGTATCATGGAGATGGCAGACGGTATTGTCATCAACAAAGCAGACGGCAACAACATAGAAAAAGCGAAGATGGCAGCTTCTCACTTCCGCAACGCGTTGCATCTCTTCCCTACACCCGATTCGGGTTGGACTCCGCAAGTACTCACATACTCCGGCTTCTACGGATTGGGCATCAAAGAAATCTGGGACATGATATACGCTTACCTCGACTTCGTGAAAAGCAACGGCTACTTCCAGTATCGCCGCAACGAACAAGCGCGTTACTGGATGTACGAAAGTATCGAAGAACAGTTGCGCGACAGTTTCTATCACAACCCCACGATAGAAACCATGCTCAAAGTCAACGAAGAAGACGTATTGCAGGGTCGTGCCACTTCGTTCTCGGCTGCCAAGAAATTGCTGGATACTTATTTCTCCTTGAAACAACAGAGATAAACATGCGCAGATAAACCGTATAGAGACCCCTGCATCTGCTTGATGATGCGGGGGTATTTATTGTCTTATGATGAAACAGCGCAAAATCATACACATAGACATGGATGCTTTCTACGCTTCGGTGGAACAACGCGACCATCCCGAATGGAGAGGCAAACCTTTGGCTGTGGCATATGACGAAGCGCGCAGCGTGATTTGTGCAGCCAGCTACGAAGCGCGCAAATACGGAGTTCGTTCCGCCATGCCCGTCGGAAAAGCCAAACGTCTGTGCAGCGAATTGATTTTGGTACCGCCGCGTTTCGAAGTTTACAAGGACATATCTCTGCAAATACACGAGATTTTTCGTGAATACACAGACGTGATAGAACCTCTATCGCTCGACGAAGCTTTTCTGGATGTGACCGTGAACAAACCCGGCATAGAACTTGCCGTGCAAATAGCCCGAGAAATCAAAGAAAAGATATATACCCGCCTGCAACTCACCGCTTCGGCAGGCATCTCCTACAACAAATTCCTTGCAAAGGTAGCTTCCGACCGCCGAAAGCCCAACGGCATTTGTACCATACATCCCACACAGGCACTCGACTTTATCGCCCGTCTTCCCATCGAAGCATTTTGGGGAGTAGGCGATGTGACCGCACGAAAGATGCACAAAACAGGTATTCACAACGGAGCCTTGCTGCGCTCGTGTTCGAAAGAGTTTTTGGTGGCAAGATTCGGGAAAGCCGGCAATATCTATCACGACAATGCACGAGGCATAGACCTGCGCCCTGTGGAAACGGTCTATATCCGCAAATCCATCGGTTGCGAACATACGTTGGAAAAAGACATCACACAACACTCCTCCGTCATCATCGAACTCTATCACGTGGCGGTGGAGCTTGTGGAGCGTTTGAAAAGCAAAGAGTTTCGAGGTCATACGTTGACGCTAAAAATCAAGTTTCACGACTTCCGCCAGGTGACACGCAGCATCACCGTCGCCGAAGAATTGAAAACACTCCAGCAAATACTCCCTCTCGCCAAACAATTGCTTCGTCAAGTGGATTATTCGGTCAATCCCATTCGCCTGATAGGCTTGTCCATCTCTCATCCTCAAGAGACAAACGATGTCTTGCAAAAGTATTGGAAGCAACTGGAAATACCTTTTCCCGAAAAAGGAAACGGATATTGAACAACGTATGGAAAAGAAACCATGCGCAACAAATACTACACAAGGAGATACAGCAAAGTCCATAAAGACATAAATCCGCTACGCAAAACACTTCTCCTCGTACCTCGTCAACTCTCAAACTTAGAACTTCAAATTAGCAACATATTGCCGATTTGATAACAACATGTTGTCAAGTCGATAGCATCATGTTGTCATCGCGATAGCAACATGTTCTTATCGCGATGACAACAGCGTCAAAGAATGTTAACATTATAATCGCATCGAGAAGCCATCGTAGAGGTGTTTTTCCACTATCAAAAAAAGAAGATTTCGACGTATTTGCGAAAACCGAAAAGAAGGCGACATTTTCATCCCTTTTCGCCCGAAAGCACAAAAAGTTGCATGCACATAGAGGTTGCTGCTTCTTTTTGTTTATTTTTACCACCATTATAATTCAATTACTTTAATAATATCATGAGCAAAGTTCGAAATTCCCTTTTCACGGCACTCGCCGTTTGTATGTTGGCTCTCCCTCTCCGGGCACAGAGCGAACGAGGCACCTCACCCTACGGAACAGGCTACGAATTCCGCAGAGGTACCATTCATGTAGATACTCCCGAACGTCCGGCAGGACAAAATCACGCGTTAGGACTTACCGTTCCGAAACTGAAAGTAGTGCGCGTAGGATTCGTCGGCTTGGGCATGCGCGGCGTAAGTGCGGTAGAACGTTTCACTTTCATTCCGGGTACGCAAGTAGTGGCACTCTGCGATTATAACGAAGAGAGAGCCGTGAAGTGTCAACAGTATTTGCGCAAAGCAGGTTTACCGCCGGCTGCCATTTACTCCGGCGAAAAAGGCTACGAAGAACTTTGCAAGCGCGACGACATAGACCTCGTTTACATTGCGGCAGACTGGTTGCGCCATGCACCCATCGCCAAATTCGCGCTCGAAAACGGGAAACACGCAGCCATCGAAGTACCTTCTGCCATGACTTTATCGGATTGCTGGGAACTTATCAACCTGAGCGAACGCCATCGCAAACACTGTTTCATCCTCGAAAACTGTTGTTACGACTGGTTCGAAATGAATGCACTCAATATGGCACAACAAGGAGTATTCGGCGAAATAGTACGTGCACAGGGCGCATACATACACAACCTCGATGACTTCTGGGGACATTATTGGAAAACAAGCAAAGAAGACAAACTCGGTTGGCGTCTGCGTTACAACATGGAACATCGTGGCGATGTTTATGCCACGCACGGACTGGGTCCTGTGGCACAAGCCCTCGACATACACCGAGGCGACCGCATGAAAACACTGGTAGCCATGGATACAAAGTCTGTACACGGTAAAGAATTGGTGGAAAAATACACCGGCGAGAAATGCGAAAACTTTCGCAACGGCGACCAAACCACAACTCTCATTCGTACCGAAAACGGAAAAGTGATAGAAATACAGCACAACGTAATGAACCCGCAACCTTACAATCGTCTGTATCAACTGACGGGAACCAGAGGTTTCGTGAACAAATACCCCATCGAAGGCTTTGCACTCGATGCGAAACAAATGAGAGAATCCGGCGTACAACCGAAAGTGGATAAGCTCAACACACACTCCTTCATGTCCAAAGAAGATGCAGATGCGCTCGTAGCGAAATACCGTCATCCCATCCTGGTGAAGTACGGCGAGATGGCTAAGAAAGTCGGCGGGCATGGTGGTATGGATTTTATCATGGATGCACGCCTGGTGTACTGCCTCCAGAATGGTTTGCCTTTGGACATGGACGTGTACGACCTGGCAGAATGGTGTGCTCTGGCAGAATTGGGTACCATCTCCATGGACAACAACTGCGCACCGGTGGAATTTCCCGACTTCACACGCGGATACTGGAACGTACAGAAAGGTTACCGTCATGCTTTCGCCACCGAAACGGAAGAAGCAGAAAGCATGAAAGCAGCAGAAGAAGCGACCGCAGCCTTGAAAGCAAAAGCTCCCAAAGCATGGAAAGAATGGGACAAAACAATGGCAAAGAAAGCTAAAGCAGCCAAGAAAAAATAAACCCGTACATCGCATCGCGACAAGATATAGCCCCGAAGTTTGCACGAAAGGCAGGACTTCGGGGCTTTCTTTATACCTTTGCCCCCTTGAACAACAATTCATTGAACAGTATGACAAAAGCCATCTTCTTCGATATAGACGGAACACTTATTTCCTTCGATACGCATCACGTATCCGACGCTTCGGAAAAAGCCATCGACCAACTTCGCGCACAAGGCATCAAAGTATTCGTAGCTACGGGACGCCCGAAACTCTTGCTCGGTCCCTTGAGCCACATCCGTTTCGACGGTTATATCACCCTCAACGGTGCCTATTGCTTCACTGCCGACGGTGTGGAACTGTACAAAGACTGTATCTCGCGCGCCGACTTGGAACGCATCATCACGCACGACGAAGCGTTGCGCATACCTTATACTTATATCGAAGAAGACCGTTGGTTTATCAACCGCGTAGACGAAACGGTTACCCGACTGGCTGAATACTTTGCGGTGGAAATACCCGAAGTCCGTCCCATCACGGACTCGTTGCAGACAGATATCTTCCAATTGATGGGTTATTTCCCCGATACGCAAGACGAGTATATCTTCAGCGAAGTATTGCAAGACTCGGAGCCCATGCGCTGGCATCCCGAATTCACGGACATTGCAGCCAAAGGCAACAACAAGCGTCACGGCATGGAGCTGATGTGTCGGCACTTCGGCATAGACGTGAAAGAAACAATGGCATTGGGCGACGGCGGCAACGACCTCGAAATGTTGCGCCACGCAGGCATAGGTGTAGCCATGGGCAATGCTTCCGCCATGCTGAAAGAAAATGCCGACTATGTCACACTCTCCGTCAATGAAGATGGTGTGGCACATGCGTTACACCATTTCGGACTCTTGAACAACAACTAATCGCAACAAACCCCGACAGAACAATAACAGTCCGTCGGGGTTTATGTTTCTTGCATAGAGAAGCCGTCGTAGAACTTCTTTTATCATTCTCCAAATAAAAAA
>JBGXXU010000141.1:0-3545 GCA_041814865.1 Phocaeicola sp.
TCAATTTGGCAACACGTTGCCGATTTGATAACAACATGTTGTCAAGTTGATAGCATCATGTTGCTATCGCGATAAGAACATGTTGCTATCGCGATGACAACAGCGTCAAAGAATGTTAACATCATAATCGCATCGAGAAGGCATCGTAGAGCTGTTTTGCCGCGACGAAAAACTTCGGCTTTGCAGTAGCCGGTGCATATCGCATACATATTATTACTCGCTGCCGAGCATCGCTTACTTTAGTGGACCGATGTCCTGCCATCGTAAAAAAACGACAACTGCTATTGTGGATAAGAGAAAGATACTTATCTTTGCACCCGAAAAAGCCGAACTTGGCGGGATAGCTCAGCTGGTTAGAGCGCATGATTCATAATCATGAGGTCCGGGGTTCAAGTCCCCGTCCCGCTACAACATGTTTTAGACTGTTAGGTGGCTTCCACACTTGGCGGTCTTTTTTATTGAAATACTTTGGCGGGATAGCTCAGCTGGTTAGAGCGCATGATTCATAATCATGAGGTCCGGGGTTCAAGTCCCCGTCCCGCTACGAAGGACGGGCAAATCATTCTTATCAATGATGTTTGCTCTTTTTTGTAATGTAAAGTGGCAAAGAATATTTTTTTATCTTTGTACACGCATCTCTTGAATGTACACTGACTAACAGACTAAACATGATTTAATTATATGGAAACAGAAAATGACAAATCACTAAAACTATGCTATGAGACGCCAAAGATTGCAATACTGGCAACTTCTCTCAAACTCTCTTTTTTGGAAGTAGCTTCCAAACCGTCACAACTCGATGCTTCCTTCGGTGATACGGGGACAACGACAAACGACAATTTCTCAGGTGTGGAAGAACAAGGTGAATGGTAAGCTAACAATAAATCTTTATCTCGGATATTAGCATGAAATTGAAGAATATATTACTCACCCTGATAATGGGGTTGAGTCTCTTGTCTTGTTCCAAAGAACAGGAACCAAGAGTTGAAAGCGTCGAAAGTATGGATGTCGAGTTGAGTGTAAACACGCTCGAAAGTCGCTTGGCACAAGAAATAGAAAATACTGAAACCGGTGCTACCGGTCTGCCGGTAATGGCAGAAAAGAATTTGAAAATTCGTGTGGCAGTGCGTCAGGGCAATGGAAGCCCTTGCTGTCAGACGCTGACTTTTGTAAAGGAACCCGGTAGACGATTTGCAACTTACAGAGGAGGATTGAAGTATTACAAGAACGGTACCGGCTCTTTCCAAATATCCGGTATATTGCTCGGCGAAGATGGTGGTACGGCATATACCACTTGCTCGAGTAACGAATACAACAATACCAAAGTGCAAACCATCCCTGCTACTACATTGAACGCACCAATCGACGCTACTTCTTGGAGTGTGGCAAAAGTGGAAACCAAAATACCTTATGTGGCAAAATGGACAGATTTGCCTTTAAGTTCTACGGGGACTTCGTTCAAACACGTAACTATGTATTTCAAACCCAGCGGTACACTTCTGCGCTTCCGCATCGGGAATACATATAAAACGGCAAAAACAATTACCGCATTGGAAATAAAAACCAATGCCTTTGTAGACACATGGGAGTATGACTTCACTTCTTTAACAGGTAAGAACTTGAAAGAAGGACAAACAGTGAACAATACGCCTGTTACGGAAACAACAAAAGTCTATAACCTCCCGGCACCTCTGACTTTGGAACACGGAGGAAAATCCGGTTGGTTCTATATGTGGGTGATGCCTAAAGATGGCGATACAGGTTTGAAAACAGACATCAAGGCTATATTTACGAATGCAGGTTCTACATCTTCGACAATCAAAAAAGTCTTAGGATTTACTACGACCAAGGCTTTGAAGTTGGGCGGTGTGGCTGTACCGCTTGTATTGCCTACTTGTAGCCGCTTTCCCGGCGACCACATTCCTTTGGAGTATTTGGCGAAGTGTAATGTGAAAGAAAACGGACAACTAATGGATGATGATGGTGTAGGAACAGGTGGTTTCTTCACTTATCATGAATCTCAGAATTTTAGTTTTCAAAACTTCTATATTCCGAAGATGGCACATTGGCATGGTATTTTCCCCTCAAAAGCTTTGACTCTATTCTCTAATAAGCAATGGCCCGATGATATCTCAGAAAATGAAACGGTGCAATCCGGAGGCGAAACAACAACATTTACATCCAAGTCTACCTATCGCCATGCAACCCCGGATAAAAATGGTATCGCTTATGCACTTCGTTTCCAAGATATGGACGACGGTCCGAACTGTAGACTGACAGCTTATCGTTACCACTATAATATCGAAATCTTTTCAGATGCTGAACACAAGTACAAGTATTTGGAAATATGGTCTGTCTTTTTGGGACCGGATTTCGAAGGAGATATAAACACCATTTCCCAAGAAAGTTTTTGGACTTCGCCTGCTGTAGCGAGTGCTGTCGTAAAACGTAAGTTGAGAGTTGCAGGAAGTAGAAATGCAGATGGTTCCATATATATTGATACTTCTCCAGGCGGTTCTATTACGACTTATTACCTTTCTTCTGAACAGGCTCCCGGATATCCTTTGCTTATGGTAATGATGCCGCGTTCTATTAGAGCGTATAGTTATACCACACCGAGTTTCGAGCTTAAGCACATGATACGCCCGCTTAGAAAGTATCCGGTGAAATAACGAAGTGCTTCTGATTTGCAGCAAACAAATCGGAAGATACTTTCTGAAAAAAACGATGCCCACTTTTTGAAGGTGGGCATCGTTTTTTTATTTATAGGAAGCGTTCGTGTACGGATACAAAAAAAGCCCACTTTGCAGTGAGCCAGCCATGAAAAACTTTGTGGGCGTTGACGGATTCGAACCGCCGACCCTCTGCTTGTAAGGCAGATGCTCTAAACCAGCTGAGCTAAACGCCCAAGACTTGTTTGTCTTAGCGGTTGCAAAATTATGAAGTTATCATGAAACTGCCAAACTTTTACTTACTTTTTTTCAAGAAAGAACGAATTTTCCTTGTTCCGGCATGTATTTATACCTGTGTTCGGGTTAAATTGGCAAGCGAATAAGTTGATGAGTTTACCAATTAACAAGGGAGTTATACCTTTTATCCCTGTTGACTGATTTACGCGAGTTCGGACTTGTCTCGAACTACCGTACATTATATAATCAAGTGAGGAACGAAAAAAGAAAGATTAATTTTGTCATACGTTGGGTTTATCGTAACTTTGCACGACAATTTAAATATAACAATCAATGGAAAAAGTAGTAAGCGGAATACGTCCCACAGGAAATCTTCACTTGGGAAACTATTTCGGAGCAGTTAAGAGTTTTGTGAAGATGCAGGATGAATATGATAGTTTGTTCTTCATCGCAGACTGGCACTCTCTTACGACAAGTCCAAAACCGGAAGATATACAGAGAAGCGTCAAGGTGATTTTGGCAGAATATCTGGCATGTGGTATCGATCCCGCCAAGGCAAAGATATATGTGCAGAGCGATGTGAAGGAAACATTGGAGTTGTATCTTTTCCTCAATATGAATATGTATTTAGGCGAA
>JBGXXU010000142.1:0-5232 GCA_041814865.1 Phocaeicola sp.
GACGCTGTTGTCATCGCGATAGCAACATGTTCTTATCGCGATAGCAACATGATGCTATCGACTTGACAACATGTTGTTATCAAATCGGCAATATATAGATAGTTTGAAGGGGCGAGTTTTTGAGTTGACGAGGTACGAGGAAGAATGTTTTGCGTAGCGGAAGTCCGGGATTTGAATAAGCCGGTGTTTGTCTTTTTTTCTGCCAGTTGGCAGGGCAATAAAAAAACGGATGTGCCGAAAAACCGACACATCCGTTGGAGTAATAATAAAACAACCTGTTAGAAGTTCACGCCGATAGTTGCCATTGCTGTATGAACGGCATTGCTACCGATGGATTTTTGATAAGCTACATCCAGATTGAGCATTTTCCATTGGACGCCTGCACCCACAGCGAAGTGGCTGAATTCGTTTTCTCCGTAATTGTAACCTGCTCGTACGGATACCAGCTTGTTGTAGGTATATTCCATTCCGACATTACCCATGAAACATCTTGCTTTTTCCGGGAATGTGTAATACTGTGCAGCCAAAGACATGCTTACACGGTTCACGTCGTCCAAGTTGACACCGAGTTCGCCACCTGCACCTACACAAACCGGCAGGTAAGCGGTAACTTGCTTTTCGTTTTTCTTCTTGTCATACTTGAATTGCGGACCCATGTTGACTGCATTGATACCGATAACATAGTCTGCTCCTTCTGCCAGGTTCAAAGTGTTACGATAGTAAGCCGCTACGTTGAACGCCACGCCGTTGCCTGTCACACCTTTGGCGAGTTTGCTGTACAGAAGTGAAGCACCTACGGTTGCCGAGAAGTGGTCGGTCAAACGATACGAATACGCTATGTCGAACGACATATCCATCGGTTTGATGGGCTTGGTAGGATTTCCGCTTTCGTTAAATCCTTCGATAGATTTTCCACCAAAGAAACGATAACCTGCGTGGAACGCGTGTTTTCCCAAACGATAAGCGGCTGCCGCAGTATGCATGTAGTTTCTCTTGATGTAACCCTCTTCTTTCGGATAAATACGCGACCCTGCAGAGATATGGAACTTGCTGTCTGTATAAAGAATGCTCGTGGGGTTGCTGTAAATCATCATGGTTTTTGCTTCACCAAATTGATTTCCACCCATCGCGGTGGCACGTGCGCTGGTATTCGTTTCGAGGAAAGGAAATGAACGGCTCACTTTCTGACCGAATGCCACTACCGGAGTAGCGAGAAGTGCCATCAAGATTGCTATATTTTTAGCTTTCATAGTGTGTCGGTTTTTAGAGTTTTACGAATGTTTTCTTGTAAGTTCCCTTATTGGTTTCTACCACGAGGAGATAAGTACCCGGTGCAAGTCGTTTCACGTTGAATTGAGTAGGCATACCTTCTATGAAACTGTTGATTTTTCTTTCCAATACTTTTTCGCCTGCTTCCGTACGAACCACAAAGTTTGCCGATGTGACTTCAGGATTTACCACAACGTTCAATACCTCTCTCGTCGGTATCGGATAAACCATGTATACCAAATCCTTACTGTTTGCTACCACGCGTACATCGAAGCTCAATTGCATCGGAGTATTGACGCCGTCGGAGATAGAAGTAGAAACTTTTGTCGTGCCGGCTTTATGCGCATTGATGATAAGTGTCGTTCCATCGATTTTTACCGAAGCAACTCCACTGTTGGAAGAAGTCGCATTGAATGTCACTTTCGCACCTTCTTGATATTTGAAGTGTTTGTTCAAATCGATTGTGCGTGTACCTTGGTCTACACCTGCCAACATAGGCTTGATTGGGTCTATGATAGAAGGAGCTTCATATACATATACTTCGAAAGGTATCTCAACTTTTGTAGATGCACCCAACTCATCGGTTACGGTGAGGATGGCTTTGTGTTCTCCTACCGGTGCAATAGCGCGAATCGTGAAGTGAAGTTTGTCTTTAACGCGAGATACTGCCACACCGCGTGTTTCTCCGCTCATCTTGTAAGTCATCTTGTGTCCGTCTATGTCGGAGATAGATACGACGAATTTGGAGGTTTCACCTGCTGTGACACGTGGTTTCGTTGTCGGAAGTCCAGTGATTTCGGGAGCAGTGTTCTTGAGCGTCTTTATTGTTGCGGGGCGAATTGTAGATTCAGCTCCCCAACGGTCTACTGCTATGATACCAGCATAGTAATTCGTGTTTTCTTTCAAGTTGTCGAACGCCTTTTTGAGAACAGTGCCCGGTTTATAACCGTAAGCATTCATCAAGATAGGTTTCAACGGTCTGTAGTTGGTGGCTGTAATAGGAGTTTCCGAGAAATAAATCACGTATTTCACCGGCATCTTGTCGTCAGCATCTTGTACTGCTTCCCATTTCAATTCCAAGCTTGTGTACTTCACATCTGCTGTGATTGTTGTCACGTCTTCGGGTTTCAGGTTGGTTCCTTCTGCTCTGTCTACCAAGCCTTCAGCAGCGTCGATATAGCCTATACCTAAGTTGCCTGCAAAGTCGGGGTTGTGTGCGTCGATGCTTTCTGGACGTAAACCACCCAAAAGACGTTTCACCAATTCAGTGTTGGTAAAGCCGGGCTTGCCGTACTTGGAAACGATGAGCGCAGCGATACCCGATACGTGCGGACAAGCCATAGATGTACCTTGGAAGTTGGTATATCCGCCGGGTATTGTACTGTAAACCCCCGCACTCTTTCCATAGCTGGTATCTCCACCCGGTGCCATGATGTCTACCCAAGGACCTCTGGTCGTGTACCATGCTTTTTTCCAGTTGGGAGCCATTGCAGCAACTGCCACAGTAGGTTCGTAAGCGGCAGGATATGATTCTACGTGCAAGTCGTCGTTACCTGCAGCGAAGACAACAACTCCACCTTTCATCGGAGAGTCTGCTTTTTGATTGCCGTTGCTGTCGCAACCTGCATATTTGATAAAGTAGTCGATGGCTACTTTTATACTGTTGGGAATGCTTGTCGGACCACCCGGATAACTGTATCCCCATGAGTTTTGTGAGATGATGGCTCCGTTGTTTGCCGAATAAACGATGGCGTTCGGAGAATTACCGTTTTTTTTGCCTTCGAAAATCGGACAAGTCATGATGCGTACACCACTTCCGTCTGTTCCGTCGCCACCGGCAACGCCGCACACACCGATATCATTGTTATTGCGTGCCGAAACCGTACCGGCTACGTGTGTACCGTGGTCGTCTGCACTGATACTGTCGTCGTCCAAAACGAAGTTGTAACCGTAAACGTCATCTATCATGCCGTTACCGTCGTTGTCTATGCCGTCTCCTTCGATTTCACCCGGATTTCTCCACATGTTCTCGCGCAGGTCTTCGTGGGCATAGTCCACACCGCCGTCCACAACACTTACGACAATGTTGCGTTTACCGACTTCGGTTTTCCAAGCTTCGAAGAGGTTGATGTCTGCACCTGCTACTGCGCTTCGCACGTTGTTCACGCTTTGTCCGTAGTTTTTGTAGTGCCATTGCTTAGGCAAACCCGGGTCGTTGAAAGGATATTCTTCGCTCAGTCTCGCTGCTGACATTTGAGAGAGGAGCGGGTCTTCGTCCACGCGTTTATATTTGAAAACCGATTGTTCATATACGGGTTCTACGAAGTTGAACTGTTCGCTGTTGGCAAGTCTTGTCAATACTTGACCCAAGTCTTGTTGCTCATCGAAGTGAACGATGTACCAGCAATCCAATTCTTCCGCTTTCATACGCTTTTCAAAGCGTGGGTCCATGGTGAACAGCGGTTCGATTTTTTCTGTCTTGATGCTGTTGAGCGTAACTGACATCTTGCTCGGCAATGAATGGCGTGCAAATTCTCCTGTGGGAGAGAGTGTCATTTGGCTTTGGAGTTCACGCGGTACTTTGACATAAGCGATACCGGGCAATCCGTTACCGGGCAAAATCGCGCTACTCATACTTGTTGAGACTTGAGGCGTATCCTTTGGCTCCAAGTCTTGCTCTCGGCTACATCCGCTCAGCAGCGTAACAGCTCCAAGCGTGTATAACAACAACTTTTTCATAGATACTTTGTTTTATAGATGTTTTACTTTAGAACAAGACGCAAGCATCGTACACGCTCTGTTGTCCGACGAAACGAGTTCGAAGTGGAGAAGCGAGAGAATGTGCGATGCCGTAGGTCATAGTTCTTATTTTGAAAAGGTGATGATTATGTGTACTTGTTCTTCTTAAGCATTTTTATGGTGTTTCGTTCCCTTCGGGCTTACCAAAAAGCGAGAAAGGGCAGTCGAAGCAAATGGCAGGTCGATAAACAACAGAAAGGGTGCATAAATCGAATACTTTGTTCGGAAAACTTCTTTACTACATACTATATAATAATGAGAAGTCGCCGGATTTCAGCCATAAATGAGGTTTGTGTGTTTGCTTAATGATTAAATAACAGGTTTTCGAACCTTGTGAATGCTCTTGTGTCAAAGAGCAAAAAGGAATAGGTCGGTGATAATTGGCGGCAAAATGGTTTTAATTGTATAGTTCAAAGTTCAAGGAAAACTGTCCGAAAAACAAAGGGTGCCTAACCCGCAAGAAGTATCTTCTTTTGTTGTTCGTGCGTCTTCGTTACATCCATGCTTGCAAATATAGAACAATATTATAAAAAAGAAAAAGTTTGCAGTTCTTTTTGACAGATAAAGCGAAAAAAGATGCGAAAAAGCTGTCTGAAGCTACGGAGACGCTGTTTTTTTCTGTTGGTTTCACTGCATGTCATCGGAGAAAATGCTTTTGCCCGATGATGTGTGGCGACTTTGTGCCATCTATGCGGTTCCTGTTTCGCGATGTCTCGTTTGTGCGAAAGCGAGGCGATGATACCGGCTGTTTTCCCCGTCTGTTCGCTCCGGATTTTCTTCGGAAAGTATCGGGTGGCGTGAGTGTATATTTATGCAGAAAAGACGCCGTTTTCGGTATATTTATGCAATGTTGTGCATGTGTTTCGGCGCGAAATTCGGTCGCTGCGCAATGTTTTTTTCGGTCCGAAAAGACTTGGAAAATTGCTTTTTTGACGAAAGGAAAATGCCTCTACGATGCCTTCTCGATGCGATTATGATGTTAACATTCTTTGACGCTGTTGTCATCGCGATAAGAACATGTTGCTATCGCGATGGCAACAGCGTCAAAGAATGTTAACATCATAATCGCATCAGGAAGGCATCGTAGAGGCGTTTTCCTTTCGTCAAAAAAGCATTTTCCCAAGTCTTTTCGGACCGGAAGAAACATTGCGCAACGACCGAATC
>JBGXXU010000143.1:0-7373 GCA_041814865.1 Phocaeicola sp.
ATGGTCGAATTGTTGAAACCTCACGATGTACAGGCAGAAGTAGAAATCGTTTACCAAACCATTGAGGGGCTTCGAGAAGCATGTCCCAACAATACCGGCGATTGGTATTTCAGTGGCGACTATCCTACCCCCGGCGGTGTGAAGTTGCTCAACCAGGCTTATATAGATTTTGTAGAGGAGAATTATATTTTTCAGTAACTCATGAAGAATAAAAAAGTATTGGGCATAATTACTTGCTTTACTTTCGGTTTACCTCTCGGAGTTTTTTTGCACCATATCCCTCTTGGTTTGGCTATCGGTAGTGTAGCAGGGATATTGGTAGAGAAGTTTTATAAGAGAAAAGATAAAGAAGAATAATACAATTATAATGACGAATAAACAATTATGGACAGCAACATAGGACATAAAAGAGCTTGTTCACTTGTATTGGATGACGGAACGATTTTCAGAGGTACTTCGTTCGGTTATGAAAAACCAACCGCAGGTGAAGTCGTATTCAATACAGCTATGACAGGTTATCCCGAAAGCTTGACAGACCCATCTTATGCAGGACAATTGATGGTACTCACCTACCCGCTTGTAGGCAATTATGGTGTACCTCCCTTTACTTTCGATGAGAACGATCTTCCTCATTTCATGGAAAGCGAAAAAATACATGCCAAAGCGTTGATTGTTTCCGATTACAGTGAAGAATACAGCCATTGGAATGCAAATGAAAGTTTGTCAGAATGGCTCAAACGCGAACAAATACCCGGTATCACCGGTATAGATACGCGAGAACTGACAAAAGTACTTCGTGAACATGGTGTGATGATGGGAAAAATTCTCTTTGACGACCAACCACAAGATGTTCCCACAGCTCAATACGAAGGTGTGAACTATGTTGACCAAGTTTCTTGCAAATCCATTATATACTACAATCAAGGAGTAGATAAGAAAAAAGTTGTACTGGTAGACTGTGGTGTAAAATCCAACATCATTCGTTGTTTGCTGAAACGCGACGTGGAAGTCATTCGAGTACCTTGGAATTACGACTTCAACGAGTTGAAATTCGATGGTTTATTCATCTCCAACGGTCCTGGAGACCCCGATACTTGCGAAATAGCAGTACGGAATATCCGCAAAGCCATGCAAAACGAAAAACTACCCATTTTCGGTATTTGTATGGGTAATCAACTTCTTTCAAAAGCCGGTGGTGCTTCGGTATATAAACTGAAATATGGTCACCGCAGCCACAATCAACCAGTACGCATGGCAGGAACCAACAAATGCTTCATCACCAGTCAGAATCATGGCTACGCCGTAGACAATAATACTTTGGGGAGTGATTGGGAACCTCTTTTTGTCAATATGAATGATGGTTCCAACGAAGGCATTCGCCATAAAAAGAATCCTTGGTTTTCTGCACAGTTTCATCCGGAAGCGGCAAGCGGCCCTACGGATACAGAATTTCTTTTTGATGAATTTGTAAATATGCTGTAATCTCAAAGACTGACCCATTATGAAAGAAAATATAAAGAAAGTATTGCTGTTAGGTTCGGGAGCCTTAAAGATTGGTGAAGCCGGCGAATTCGATTATTCCGGTTCACAGGCACTCAAAGCTTTGAAAGAAGAAGGCATCGAAACCATTCTTATAAATCCTAATATAGCCACAGTACAAACTTCCGAAGGAGTTGCCGACAGAATTTACTTCCTACCTGTCACTCCTTATTTTGTAGAAAGAGTCATAGAGAAAGAACGCCCCGACGGCATTTTGCTCTCTTTCGGTGGACAAACAGCTTTGAATTGCGGTGTTGCACTTTATAAATCAGGTGTCTTCGAAAAATACAATACGCAAGTTTTAGGTACGCCTGTACAAGCTATTATCGACACGGAAGACCGTGAACTGTTTGTCGAAAAATTGAATGAGATTGGAGTTAAAACCATCAAGAGCGAAGCTGTTGAGAATATAGAAGATGCTCGCAGAGCAGCCAAAGAGTTGGGATATCCTGTTATTATTCGTGCTGCTTATGCATTGGGAGGATTGGGTTCCGGTTTTTGCGATAACGAAGAAGAACTTAACGCTTTAGCGGAAAAAGCATTTTCATTCTCTCCGCAAGTATTAGTGGAAAAAAGTCTGAAAGGCTGGAAAGAAATAGAGTACGAAGTGGTTCGCGACCGTTTCGATAATTGTATCACGGTATGTAATATGGAGAACTTCGACCCACTCGGTATTCATACAGGTGAGTCTATCGTAATTGCTCCTTCCCAAACACTGACTAATAGCGAATATCACAAATTACGAGAATTGGCTATCAAAATCATTCGTCATATCGGTATTGTAGGAGAATGTAATGTACAGTATGCTTTCGATACAGAATCGGAAGATTATCGTGTCATTGAGGTAAATGCTCGCCTGAGTCGTTCTTCTGCTTTAGCATCCAAAGCTACGGGATACCCTTTGGCTTTTGTAGCTGCCAAATTAGGATTGGGATACGGTTTGTTCGACTTAAAGAATTCTGTGACCAAAACAACTTCTGCATTTTTTGAACCGGCACTCGACTATGTTGTTTGTAAGATTCCTCGTTGGGATTTGGGTAAATTTCACGGCGTAGACAGAGAACTCGGATCTTCTATGAAGTCCGTAGGCGAAGTCATGGCAATAGGTCGTACGTTCGAAGAAGCTATTCAAAAAGGCTTACGCATGATTGGTCAAGGTATGCACGGATTTGTAGAAAACAAAGAACTGGTAATAGCCGATGTGGACAAAGCTTTGAAAGAACCCACCGACAAACGCATCTTTGTTATCTCCAAGGCAATGAGAGCCGGTTACACAGTAGAACAGATACACGAATTGACCAAAATCGACAAATGGTTCCTTGAGAAGTTAATGAACATCATGACAACTTCCAAAGAATTGGAGCGTTGGGGAAAAAATCATACGTTACTTACACAAATGCCCAACGAACTGCTATATAAAGCCAAAAGACAAGGCTTTTCCGACTTTCAGATAGCGCGTGCCATCGGCTTTCAAGGAGATATGGAAGACGGTATCTTGCAAGTACGCGCATATAGAAAATCAATCGGTATCGTACCTGTAGTAAAACAGATAGATACACTGGCGGCAGAATATCCGGCACAAACAAACTATCTGTACCTGACTTACAGTGGAGTGAAAAACGATGTGCATTACTTGGGCGACAAGAAATCTATCGTGGTATTAGGTTCGGGTGCCTATCGCATTGGTTCGTCGGTAGAATTCGATTGGTGTGGTGTACAAGCTCTTAATACTATTCGTAAAGAGGGTTACCGCAGTGTCATGATAAATTATAACCCCGAAACGGTTTCGACAGATTATGATATGTGTGACCGTTTGTATTTCGATGAATTAACCTTCGAGCGTGTGATGGATATCCTTGAGTTGGAAAATCCGCACGGAGTCATCGTATCGACCGGCGGACAAATACCAAACAACTTAGCTTTGCGTCTGGATAGCCAACATGTCAATATATTGGGTACAAGTGCAAAAAGCATTGACAATGCGGAAGACAGAGACAAGTTTTCGGCGATGTTGGACCGTATCGGTGTAGACCAACCCGAATGGCGAGCGCTGACTTCGCTCGAAGACATCAACGCATTTGTAGAAAAAGTAGGTTTCCCGGTTTTAGTACGTCCTTCATACGTACTTTCGGGAGCTGCCATGAATGTTTGCTCCAATCAAGAAGAGTTGGAGCGCTTCCTGAAATTAGCAGCCAACGTATCGAAGAAACATCCCGTAGTGGTAAGCCAATTTATCGAACATGCAAAAGAAGTGGAAATGGATGCCGTAGCACAGAACGGTGAAATCATTGCTTATGCCATCTCCGAACACATAGAATTTGCAGGTGTACACTCGGGAGATGCAACTATACAGTTTCCACCCCAAAAACTCTATGTGGAAACTGTCAGACGCATCAAACGTATTTCAAGAGAAATAGCCAAAGAGCTGAATATATCGGGACCTTTCAACATCCAGTTCTTAGCCAAAGACAATGACATCAAAGTGATAGAATGCAATTTGCGGGCATCACGCAGTTTCCCGTTCGTCAGCAAGGTGTTGAAGCTCGATTTCATCGAAATGGCAACCAAAGTAATGCTGGGGCTTCCGGTAGAAAAGCCGAACAAAAACCTTTTCGACTTGGATTATGTAGGTATCAAAGCCAGTCAGTTTTCCTTCAATCGTTTGCAGAAAGCCGACCCCGTATTGGGTGTAGATATGGCTTCGACAGGAGAGGTAGGCTGCATCGGAGATGATATTTCTTGTGCCGTACTGAAAGCAATGCTCTCGGTAGGGCATCGCATACCGGAAAAAAACATATTGCTTTCAACAGGTACCATCAAACAAAAAGTGGACATACTGCCGGCAGCACGCATGCTCAAGGAAAAAGGTTACAATCTCTTTGCAACTGCAGGTACATCCAAATTCCTGACGGAAAACGGTATCGAAAATACACGAGTATATTGGCCGGCAGAAGGCGGAATGCCACAAGCCATTGACATGGTAAAAGCCAAAGAAATAGATATGGTAGTAAATATACCGAAAGACTTGACGCCTGGTGAATTGACCAATGGTTACAAGATACGTCGCACTGCCATAGATGCCAATGTACCGTTGATTACCAATGTGCGATTGGCAAGCGCATTTATCCACGCATTCTGTACCATGAATATAGCAGACATCGCTATCAAGAGTTGGGACGAGTATAAATAACAGACACCGGACTGAAGAAGTCCCGACTTACGGAAAAGAAATAAGGGTAGTTTTCGAAAAACTACCCTTATTTCTTATGTTGGTATTTGTAATGAAACACGTCCTTTACTTCTGTCTTGCATCACAACTTATAATATCTCCACTTTTTTGTCGTTCATCCGTATTTTGCCTTCGGCTATCAATTCGGATAAGGCACGTGCCAGCGAAGGACGCGCCACACCCATAATACTTGCCACCTCCTGTTGATTGCGGATACCACCATGTATTTGGATGTAATTGAGCAAACGTACTTTCAAACCTTGCAGAGCAAACTCGTTCAACTTTTTCGACAGGAAAACAGCGCGGTCTGAAATCTCACGAATAAAGTCTTCCATCACCGAAACTTCGTCGTGCATCAGTTGCAAGAAGCGTTGTCTGTCTATACACAGTATGGAACAATGCGTATCTGCTTCCACATTGACAGGAAAGCGATTGTTTGTTCCGAAGATAAAAGCCGGTGCCAAAATCTCCGGTGCTTCCAATATATCCACCACCAACTGTTTCCCCTCATCGTTTTCCATATGTGCTTTTACACGTCCTTTATATAACAGATAAAGAGAACGACAAGGGTCGCCTTGTAAGGCTATAAAATCTCCTTTTTTATAAGTACGCAAGCTGTTGGGTGTTTCTGCCAGAAACTTCTCTACGGTTGCGAGGTCGCATTTCTTGAAGAGACAGAGTTCCTGTAAGACTTTCAAGTGTTCCATCCGGGCGAGTATGTTTTTTCGTTTTTTCTTTCGGGGTGTAACAAATGTTACAGATAAAGCAGTCGGTTCACTTCATCTTTGCACAAAGAAAAGTAAAAACAACTAATAACCAAACTTGATTATGGCAGAAAATATGTTTTGTTACCAATGCCAAGAAACAGCGAAAGGCAGTGGATGTACAGTGAAAGGCGTATGTGGTAAAACGAGCACAACATCGAACAACATGGATTTGTTGTTATTCGTAGTGAGAGGTGTGTCTATTATCGCTACGGAATTGAGAAAAGCAGGCAAGAGCATTGCTCCCGAAGTAAACGGTTTTGTGACAGATGCTCTCTTCTCCACCATCACGAATGCCAACTTCGACGACGAAAGCATATTGGCACGTGTAGAAAAAGGATTGAAACTGAGAGCACAACTGCAAACAGAAGCAAAAAAAGCAGGTATTGCTTTGCCACAAGTGGAAGAATTGACTTGGGACGGCAATACAGCTACCTACAATGCAGTAGCAGCAAAAGTCGGTATCTTGAGAGAAACGAACGAAGATTTCCGCTCACTAAAAGAACTGATGATATACGGACTAAAAGGTATGGCAGCTTATCACGAACACGCCATGCGACTCGGTTTCGAAGACGAAGCGATACATGCTTTCATGCAAGATGCATTGGCAAAAACTGCCACCAACGGTTTGACACTCGAAGAATGGATTGGCACAGTGCTCAAGACAGGCGAAATGGGTGTACAGACAATGGCATTGCTCGATAAAGCCAACACTACGCGCTACGGAAATCCCGAAATCACAAAGGTAAACATCGGTGCAGGCAAGAATCCGGGCATTCTCATCAGCGGACACGACTTGCACGACATGGAACAACTCCTTGCACAAACAGAAGGAACAGGCGTAGACGTTTATACTCACAGCGAAATGTTGCCGGCACACTACTATCCGGCATTCAAGAAGTACAAACATTTTGTGGGCAACTATGGCAACGCATGGTGGAAACAACGCGAAGAATTTGCTTCGTTCAACGGTCCCATCGTCTTTACGACAAACTGTATCGTTCCACCTTTGGACGGTGCGGAATACAAAAACCGCATGTACACCATGAACTCTACAGGTTTTCCGGGTTGCAAGCACATAGCAACCGATGAAAACGGCAAAAAAGACTTCTCGGAAGTCATCGCTTTGGCAAAAACCTGCCAAGCACCCACAGAGATAGAAAGCGGAGAGATAGTAGGCGGATTTGCGCACGAGCAAGTATTCCAATTGGCAGGACCTGTGGTAGAAGCCATCAAGAGCGGTGCTATTCGCAAGTTCATCGTGATGGGCGGTTGCGATGGCAGAATGAAAGGACGCGACTACTATGCAGAGTTTGCCAAGGCTTTGCCCAAAGATACGGTTATTCTCACGGCAGGTTGTGCCAAGTATCGTTACAATAAATTGCCTTTGGGCGACATCAACGGCATTCCTCGCGTACTCGACGCAGGTCAATGCAACGACAGCTATTCATTGGCACTTATCGCACTCAAGCTGAAAGAGGTGTTCGAATTGAGCGACATCAACGAACTCCCCATTGTTTACAACATTGCATGGTACGAACAGAAAGCTGTAATTGTCTTACTGGCTCTTCTGAGTCTGGGTGTCAAGAATATCCATCTCGGCCCCACCCTGCCTGCTTTCCTCTCGCCGAATGTAGCCAAAGTATTGGTGGAGAACTTCGGTATCGCAGGAATCGGTACGGTAGACGAAGACTTGCAAAAATTCGGTTTATTGGCTTAACTATAAAGTACATGCCCTGCGGTTTGCAAATCGCAGGGCATGTTGTTTTTCCCTTTCAGCAGGTTGTCCTGACAGCATTTTATCGTTAACATTCTTTGACGCTGTTGCTATCGTGATAACA
>JBGXXU010000144.1:0-8372 GCA_041814865.1 Phocaeicola sp.
GGCTTCTCGATGCGATTATGATGTTAACATTCTTTGACGCTGTTGTCATCGCGATAGCAACATGTTCTTATCGCGATAGCAACATGATGCTATCGACTTGACAACATGTTGTTATCAAATCGGCAATATATAGATAGTTTGAAGGGGTGAGTTTTTGAGTTGACGAGGTACGAGAAAGAAACTCTTTTCTCCTATATATAATAAGGAAAGGACAAGTTCGAGAGTTGACAAGATACGAGGAGAAATCCACTTACGCACACACTTCTTGCGCAAGCAAAACACCATAAAAAACGAACTAACGAACATCGACCTGCGAATAAAGATATCTGTAAAAACATGCTTTACTCATTTCTTTTCTTGCATACACTCCACGAAATACTTTTCTTTGTATCGCTATAATAGCGATAAATACCTTTGTTGATAACACATTAAACCAATAGTTATGCAATATAATTTTGACCAAGAGATAGACCGTTCGGCCACCGACGCTGAAAAAATCGAAGGAATGAAATGCAATTGGGGCAGAACGGACTTGCTACCGCTGTGGATTGCGGATATGGACTTCCCTACTCCACACTTTGTTCGCGAAGCCATCATCAGCAGAATGGAACACCCTATACTGGGGTACACTGCTAAGATGCCTTGTTACTACAATTCCATCATAGACTGGGTAAAAGCGCGCTACGGCATGACGGTGGAACAGCACCAAATAGAATTTGTTCCCGGTGTGATGCCCGGTATTGGCATAGCTCTCGGCTGCTTTACCAATCCGGGCGACAAAGTGATGATAATGCCACCGGTGTACACACCGTTCAGCAAAATCATTCATCTCAACAATCGCCAGTTGGTAGAATGTCCGCTGAAATTCGTGGACGGCAAATACAGCATGGATATAGACCTCTTCAAGCGTCTGAAAGACGGAGTACGTGCTTTCATCCTCTGCAATCCCCACAATCCCGGTGGCATTATATGGACAAGAGAAGAGTTGGAACAGATAGCAGACATCTGCGCCGAAAACAACATCATCGTGTTTTCCGACGAAATACATGCCGACCTTGCATTGCCGCCACACCGCCATGTCCCGTTTGCCATGATTTCGGACAAAGCACGCCAAAATTCCATCACATTCATGTCGCCCAGCAAAGCATTCAATATGCCGGGCATTTCTGCATCGCATGCCATCATCTTCAATCCCACCCTGCTACAACGCTTCAAAGCCAAAGTAGAAGCAGGCTTCATCGGTGCGGGACACGTATTCGCTTTCCGCGCCGTACAAGCAGCATACACACACGGGACGGAATGGTTGGAACAATGTCTGGATTACGTCAACAAAAACATAGACTACGTAGACAGTTATCTCAAAACCCATATACCCGAAATCAAGGTGATACGCCCCATGGCATCGTATCTCATTTGGCTGAATTGCCGAGAACTCGGCTGGTCGCACGAGAAAGTAGAGGAAATGTTTGTGGAAAAAGCCCGTTTGGCACTCAATTCGGGAGTCGCTTTCGGCGAAAAAGACGGGTACTGTTGCATGCGCCTGAATGTAGGAACTCCGCGCAGTGTCCTCGTAAAAGCCATGCAACAACTGAAATCCGCTTACGAAGAAATGAAACAAGATATGTGATGGCGGTTTGCCGCACAAGAACACGATTAAAACAAAAGAAGGGACCGAGCAACAGTCCCTTCTTTTGTTTGAGTCAATCATTCTAACTGACTAAATTAACTACCACCTTCACCATCGTGTTTTCTCTTCGGTGCAACTTTCGGCTATCATCAGCGTCAGGGCAACTAGCGTATTATCTGGAAACAATATATTTGGCGATATCTTTTTATTTACGTTTGGGCTTTCCTTGTGCTACCAGCACGTAAGAATTGCAAATCAATTCTTTCAAGTATTCGTCGGATACATCACCGTGAAAATAGACACTCATCCAATGCTTCTTGTTCATATGATGAGCAGGCTGTACTGCCTCGTACTCTTCCTGCAAGCGTATCACATCTTCGGGATTGGCTTTCAGCAGGCAAAATTCAAAGTTTTCGATATCTATAAGAGTAAACATCTTTTCTTTTACATAGAAAACCAAAATGTTGTCCGACCCTCTTGCCTTAATTTTCGCAAAAGGAAACTTCTCTGTCACCTCCGGCAATGCAAGACAGAAATCTCTGAATGTCTCTACATCCATATTATCTACTCTCCATAATGTTTAGCCAAACCGCCTTCGCTGGTTTCTTTATAAAGCGACGGCAGGTCGTTGCCTGTTTGTTTCATTACTTCTACAACCTTGTCGAAAGATACACGGTGTATTCCATCCGTGAGTGTGGCGTAGAGATTCGAGTCTAATGCACGTGCGGCAGCATAAGCATTTCGTTCTATACAAGGTATTTGTACCAATCCGCACACCGGGTCGCAAGTCATACCCAAATGATGTTCAAGTCCCATCTCCGCAGCATACTCTATCTGTGCCGGAGTACCGCCGAACAATTGCGATGCAGCAGCCGAAGCCATCGAACAAGCTACACCTACTTCCGCCTGACAACCTGCTTCTGCTCCAGAAATAGAAGCATTGTGTTTCACGATATTGCCAACCAAACCTGCAGTAGCCAAAGCACGCAGAATACGTGCATCGCTAAACTCTTTCACTTTTTGCAAATGATAGAGCACAGCAGGCAATACACCCGAAGCTCCACAAGTAGGTGCAGTAACAATACGTCCGCCCGAAGCATTTTCTTCACTTACCGCCAAAGCATAAGAAAAGACCAAAGCACGGCTACGCAATGAATCTTTGTAGCCCATAGCCTTGACATGGTAAGACGCCGCTTTTCGCCTAAGATTCAAAGGTCCCGGCAATGCTCCCTCCGTATCCAATCCTCGTTCTACAGCCTCACGCATGGCATTCCATATCGTAGCCAGGTATTCCCAGATTTCTTTTCCTTCGCACTCCTCCACATATTCCCAATAACCGCGCCCTGTTCGTTCACACCAAGTTTGCACTTGCGACATTTTATTCATTTCATAAATACTGGGAGTATCTCCTTGCGGTTTTCCTTCCTCTGCCAAAGCACCGCCTCCGACACTGAATACCGTCCACTCGTCGGTTTTCACTCCTTTCTCATCGAAGGACTTAAAGGTCATGCCATTGGGATGAAAAGGAAAGAAGAATTGTGGTTTCCATACGATTTCCACCGGTGCCGTTGTTTCCAACACGTTCAGGATTGCCACATCTGTCATGTGTCCCTTTCCCGTAGCCGCCAAGCTACCATACAATGTAACTTCAAACGCTTTTGCCTCGGGATGTTTGGCTTTGAATTGTTCCGCAGCTCTTCGCGGTGCCATCGTATGACTACTCGAAGGTCCGTAACCTATTCTATATAGTTCTCTTATTGATTTCATTGGTTTTATTTTTGTGCAAATGTAGATAAAAAGCCGTCCGTTTGTATCGCTCATCTTCCTATAAAAGAGCAAGAAACGAAAGACTTCAATAGAAGTAATACATTAAAAGGAAACGGCAACAAGAAATCGCGTTACGTTGTTCAAGCGATTTAGTAAACGAATTGACGTATTACAGTGCCTTTGTAGGTTTGCAGATGAAGCGTGATGCTATCGCCCGAGCGCAACACATCAGCATAAGAAGATAAAGGTATGGAGAAATAAGTCCTACGACGAAATGCTTCGTAATCGCCATTACGATCATGATAAAGTGTCAAGCGCAAATTTCGCTTTCCGTTTGTAGTTCTGTAAATTCCGTTGTCCACAAAATGATAGTAGTGCGCTTTATCTTTCACCATCGGCAACAATATCATATTGATGTAGTCTCCCGAACGCCAAACAGACTGTATATGCAAAGGGTCTGTCTTGACACCATTCTTAAAATAGCTCTCTTGTTGAGGATGCGGAGAAATAACAAATGCGTAGTCATACACCCTCACGAAAGTAGAAGATGATTCGGGTAAAGAATAAGAACATAACATGCGATAAATACTGTCGGGCGTCAACGGAGTTTTTCCGGAGAACTTGTTGATATCATAAGTAACACCGCTGTCTGTCGTAAGTTTGGCAAACTGTCCGCCGGTATCCGAATGCAGAAGAACAAAATCCACCAAAGTATCCGGATGATGGTATGTTTCCTTCTCGCAACTTACACACAATACCGTACAGAAGAGCAGCGTCAGCCAACGACAGAAGTGTATCATTCTTGCATTGCTTTTAGATGATTGTATGTGGGATTGGCGTACATTTTGAGTAAAGTCGTACGCAAGAAAGGTTCGTCTTTCTGCGCTAAATCTATCATCTCTATGCGTTCGGCTATGTACCTTTCAAACACAAGTTTTTCCTCTTCCGTGTAATGAGCAGAGAAACGTGTATTGTTTTCCAACAAATCACAAGCCACGTAATTACCCGAATACAAGATATAGTTTCGATGAATGCCAGTATCTATCAACTGTGCCACAGCAGTAAAGATTTCAGTTTTGGGTAAACCGCGAAGTTCTTCGAGTAAGGCATTGATACAAGGAGCAGCTTTGAAAATAACTCTTCCCTTGTAACCGAAAATACCCACTCGCATATTCCGCAAGTCGTCTTCTTGCGATTTGACAAATCCTTCTATATCTCTTTTCTGTTGCATCTCCTTTGCTTTGAGATAATCGCAAGGGTCGTATTCGTAAGACAACGAAAGCGGAACGATGTTCAGTTCGGTCAATCTGTCGATAATATCTCCTTCACCTCCCATCGCCAACATTTTCAACACACTTTCCTGCGTATAATCATTGGAGTCCTTGGCACGTCCCTCGCGTTGAGCTATCCAGACATTCTCTTTCTTTTGCGTGACGGCAAAGTGAATATATCGAGACATCAGCATGGAAGCTTCCAATATCTGACGCATACTGAGCGCACGTTTCACGATAAAGGATTTGTTGACACGCACCAGCTTCTTTATCCAAGGGCGTATCAGCAAATTGTCGCCTATGGCGATTTCGACAGTTGTGGGAAAACCGTTGTCGAAAAGTCCGACAGACAAAAGACCTGCATCCAACACGATGTCTCTATGATTGGAGATAAACGTGTATTGCATATCTTTTCGAGGCAAAGCCTCTGTATCCAAATTAAAACCTTTGGAATTTCCTTTGAGCATCTGATGAATGAGAGCATAGAAAAAGCCTTTCTGCACTTCCAAATTAGTTTTGCAGGTGCGCAACTTTTGCGCTATCATCTCAAAAGGAATATCGGGAATGACTTGTTCTACTATTGCACGAAACTCCGCATCTGCTATCAACTCCTCGAAGACTTGCGGTAATTCTTCCGAACTATACGGGCGTATATCATCAAATTCTGAAGGGATATTCATACCAATTCATATTTAATTTAGTCAAAGATAGAGATAAGAAACGAGACCACCTAACACTTCAGGCTTTCTTACGTACATCCTTTACTTATATAATAGGAATATGGAAGGAACTTTGTCCAAATGCGGAATTTGTTTACGCCATTCCTGTACGGATTTGGTACAAATGCTTTCGTCGGGGCAAGTAATATTCGACGCGATACAAAGTTTGGTCTGCGGACGACAAGTCTTCAGTATATCGTCGAGCAACTTATTGTTGCGGTAAGGTGTTTCGATGAAGAGTTGTGTCTGATGTTCGTTGTAAATACGGTTTTCCAGTTCTTTCAGACGTTTCACTCGTTCGTTGCCTTCTATCGGCAAATAACCATGAAAAGCAAAACTCTGACCATTAAACCCCGAAGCCATAACAGACAATATGATGGACGAAGGTCCAACCAACGGAATCACGCGCAAGCCTTTTCGTTGTGCTATGGCTACGACATCGGCTCCCGGGTCTGCCACAGCCGGACAACCGGCTTCCGAAATAACTCCCATAGGCATGCCGTTTTCCAACGGACGAAGCATACCGGCAATTTCTTCGGGCGAGGTATGTTTGTTGAGCGTGACAAATGTCTGTGTATCTATATCTATGGTACGTTCCACTTTTTTCAGGAAGCGACGCGCAGAACGCACATCTTCCACGATGAAGTGACGTATCTCCAATATGATTTCCTTATTATAAGATGGCAGTACCTGTTCTATCGGGGTTTCTCCCAATGTGACGGGAATAAGATAAAGCGCAGTCTCCATGAGTAAGAAAAGAAGAAAGAGAACGACTCAAAAGTCGAGTGTAGGAATAGCATCGTCGAAATGCTTCTTTTCCAATAGTTGTCTGATGGTCATTTCCGGATGTTTTGCCATATAACGGTCTACCAACTCCAAACCTATCCACACGCCGAACAGTGGTGGAAGACTTTGGTCGTTCAAATTCGGGTTCGGGTCGGGTGTCGTCAGCATACGTATCGTCATAGGGTCTGTACTGCGCAACAATTGCGTCTGAAAGAGCCAGGTTTTGATTTGTTCTCTGTTTTCTTCGCACCAACGCGTTTCTTCTTCCGAGTATCCGAGCAGATACGTGTTAGGATGCTTTTCGCGCAGCATTTTCTTGACTATCCAACCTATTTTGCCACGATACATTATCATATCATACAGCGTGCGGTGTCCTTCCTCCCACGTAAAGGGGAAGTTGCCAAGCAGATAATACTTGAAGCAGTCCAGTACGATGCGACTTGCATCCATGTTGCGCAGCTGATGCGGATAATAATAACGCTGATAGGGAGCATAATCCGTTCCCATGTATTTGTCGAGGCTGAATGCCAGGATGCTGTCGCCAACCACTATCGACTGATTGAGCGCTGAAACGATGGAATATACTTGCGGGATGCGCAATTCGGGTATTTCCGATTTCAACAGGTTGAAGCCGTGAGACAAGCCCTCTTCTATATCATCCAAATGTTCGAAGCGCGCTTCGCAATCTTCGGACAATCGCACCAAAAAAGTGTCGGCAAAGAACTCCGTAAAACGCGCATTCATTTCGGGCGTGTTCGCATCGCCCAGCATGAGGACATCTTCGTAAAGGAGTTTTGTCATCTGCGGAGCTTCGGTATTCATCTTTTGCAATGCGAGGAAACTGTTCATCACCGTAGCCTCGTATTGCCATTTATCATAACGTATCACCTGTACGTGTACTTGCGAGGTGTTGCTCTCTGTTTGCCGACAGGCAGACAGGAGCAACACAGCACATAGTATGACGAACAGATGTCTGTACATTATCCGTAAATGATGTTTCCGTTTTCGTCTTTATACTCGTCCAAACCTTTCTCGTAAGTAGCCATGGCGCGAAGACTCATACCTACGTTGGAGAAACCGCCGTCGTGATACAGATTCTGCATAGTCACCTTGCGTGTCAGGTCGGAGAACATCATGATACAGTAGTCTGCACATTCCAATGCACTGGCATTGCCAAGCGGCGACATGCGGTCGGCGAAGTCGAAGAGTTTGTCCATTCCTTTCACGCCGGAGCCTGCCGTCGTCATTGTGGGCGACTGAGAGATGGTATTGATACGTACGTTGCGCTCGCGACCGTAGATATAACCGAAGCTACGTGCTATAGACTCCAACAACGCCTTTGCATCCGCCATATCGTTATAGCCGAAGAAGGTACGTTGCGCAGCCACATAACTGAGTGCTACGATGGAACCGTATTCGTTGATGGCATCGAGTTTCTTTGCCACTTGTATCATCTTGTGAAATGAGATAGCGGAAATGTCGAGCGTGGTATCGAGCATTCCATAGTCGAGGTCGTCGTAACGACGTTTTTTTCTCACATTGGGCGACATGCCGATAGAGTGCAACACAAAGTCTATCTTTCCGCCCAAGACTTCCATAGAGCGACGGAATACTTCTTCCAAATCTTCCACACTGGTGGCATCGGCAGCTATCACTTCGCATTGAAGTTTTTCGGACAAAGCAGATACCTCGCCCATTCTTACAGCCACAGGCGTGTTGGAAAGTGTAATCATTGCGCCTTCTTCCACTGCTCGTTCAGCAACTTTCCATGCGATAGATTGTTCATTGAGCGCACCGAAGACGATACCTCTCTTACCTTTCAATAAATTGTAACTCATAGTTGTCTTTGTTTTATATTTCTCGACAAAGATAGAAAACATAATTCAGCTACCCAAGCCTAACGCCGGCGTAAACGTTTTAAGGTGTGAGTTTTGGAGGTTCGCAAAAGAAAAACGAGATGGTGTTTTCCGGAGCATGATTCGTTTTCGTTCGTGTCGGTTCTTTTTCTTACGGTTGGAAAACAAAGATAGCGAAAAAGCTAACAGACTACACATAGCTTATTTGACAAAGTTCGTTTCTATTCCTTATTACATAGGAGAAAAGAGTACTTTCCTTGTAACTCGTCAACTCAAAAACTCGCCCCCTCAAATCAACTATATATAGTTGATTTGATAACAACATGTTGTCAAGTCGATAGCATCA
>JBGXXU010000145.1:0-9552 GCA_041814865.1 Phocaeicola sp.
CAACTCAAAAACTCGCCCCTTCAAATTATATACATATTGCCGATTTGATAACAACATGTTGTCAAGTCGATAGCATCATGTTGCTATCGCGATAAGAACATGTTGCTATCGCGATGACAACAGCGTCAAAGAATGTTAACATCATAATCGCATCAGGAAGGCATTGTAGAGGCGTTTTTCTTTCGTCAAAAACAGAGGTTTTCGGCACTTCTTTCGGACTACGGACGCATTGCGTAGCAACCTGATTTCTCGCCAAAACACACGCACAGGAGTGTTTAAATATACAGAAAACGCACCTTTTTCTGCATTTATGCAACAACAGGTACGGTTTGCATCGCTCGAATGAAAAGGCTACTTTTGCCTCTCATTACAAAAGTGCTAACATATAAAAAAACAAATCCATGAAACGAGTATTCGTCTCTCTCTGCCTTGCCGGTTTTACACTGTATGGCATGGCACAAAACTCCACGAAACAACCCGTAGACTATGTAGACCCGTTCATTGGAACCACCAATTTCGGTACATGTCATCCCGGTGCGGTGCGCCCCAACGGCATGATGTCCGTAGTTCCGTTCAACGTAATGGGCTCTGCCGATAATGTGTACGACAAAGATGCACGCTGGTGGTCTACTCCTTACGAATATACCAACAGTTTCTTCACCGGCTTTTCGCACGTAAATCTCAGCGGCGTGGGTTGTCCCGACTTGGGTTCTCTTCTGTTGATGCCCGCAACGGGGGAATTAAACACCGACTACAAACAATACGGCAGTCGTTACACGGACGAGACTTCTATGCCCGGTCATTACAGCATTCGCCTGTCCAAATACAATATCAAAGCCGATGTCACCGCAACACGACGTACGGGAATTTCCCGTTTCACCTTTCCCAAAGGAAAAAGTCACATTCTGCTGAATCTCGGAGAAGGATTGACCAACGAAAGCGGTGCTTTCATGCGCCGTATCACAGCCACAGAAGTAGAGGGCATGAAGTTTTTGGGAAATTTTTGTTATACATCGCAAGCAGTTTTTCCCATTTACTTCGTGATGCGCATCAACAAGGCTGCGCAAGAATACGGTTATTGGAAAAAACAACGCGTCATGACAGGCGTAGAAGCCGAATGGGATAAAGACAACGGAAAGAACAAACTCTATCCACGCTACAAACGCGAATTGGCTGGCGACGACATTGGTGCATGGTTTACTTTCGAGACCGAAAAAGACGAAGCCATAGAAGTACAAATAGGTGTATCCTTTGTCAGTATCGAGAATGCTCGCGAGAACCTCGAAAAAGAAACACAAGGACATACATTCGAAAGCATACGCGCAGAAAGTCGCAAAGTATGGAACGACGATTTGAATCGCATCCGAGTAGAAGGCGGAACGGAAGACCAAAAGAAGATATTTTACACGGCTCTCTACCATACGCTGATACATCCTAATATCCTGCAAGACGTAAACGGACAATATCCGCAAATGGAAAGCAATACCATCGGCACCACACCTTACAACCGCTATACAGTATATTCCTTGTGGGACACATATCGCAACGTACATCAACTGATGACACTCGTTTACCCAGAACGCCAATTGGATATGGTGCGCACCATGATTGATATGTACAAAGAACACGGTTGGTTGCCCAAGTGGGAACTGTACGGACGCGAAACACTCACAATGGAAGGCGACCCGGCTATCCCCGTCATCGTAGATACATGGATGAAAGGTTTGCGCGATTTCGATATCGAAACCGCTTACCAAGCCATGTACAAGTCAGCTACCACAGCAGGAAAAGACAATTTGTTGCGACCGGACTTCGACGATTACGCATCGAGAGGCTATGTACCTTTGCGCGCTGAATTCGACAACTCCGTATCGCATGCGCTGGAATACTATGTAGCAGATTACTCTCTCTCCACGCTGGCTGAAGCACTCGGCAAGAAAGAAGATGCCAAACTATTTCGTCAACGTGCCATGGGTTATCGTCACTATTACGACAAAGAATACGGCACACTGCGCCCTATCCTGCCCGATGGCAAATTCCTCACACCGTTCAATCCTCTGCAAGGTGCAAACTTCGAACCCGTACCGGGCTTCCACGAAGGAACAGCATGGAACTATACCTTTTTCATTCCGCACGACGTATATGGTTTAGCAAAACTTATGGGCGGACAAAAAGCTTTCGTTCACAAACTGCAATCAGTGTTCGACAAAGGCTTGTACGACCCAACCAACGAACCTAACATAGCTTATCCATACTTGTTCAGCTACTTCAAAGGCGAGGAATGGCGCACGCAAAAGACCGTTCGCGAATTATTGAAGAAACACTTCACCACTCGCCCCGACGGTATTCCCGGCAATGACGATACAGGTACCATGTCGGCTTGGGCTGTATTCAGCATGATGGGGCTTTATCCCGACTGTCCCGGTATACCGCAATACACACTCACCGCTCCCGTTTTCGACCGCGTCACTATACAACTCGACCCTACTATTTATGGTAAAAAGGAATTGGTGATAGAACGCAATGGCAATACAGGCGAATACATCCGCTCCATACACATCGGTGATAAAAAGACAGGCTACCGCATTGCACACGACCGCTTGATACAAGGAGGAACACTGCGTTTCGGTTTCTAATCATCGAACTTTCAAAAGAAGAGGACTACCGCTACTGTTCACGGAGAGTCCTCTTCTTTTGTTTGAAAAGTCATTTTACACAGCGATACAAACGCAATTTCGTAGTTTAAGAAACGCAAAAAAAACTTATTTCTTAAACTAACGTTTGGCAAGAACGCTTAAAACCGCTACTTTTGCACTCGAAACAATAAATATACATCGCGGAGTGGAGCAGTTGGTAGCTCGTTGGGCTCATAACCCAAAGGTCGTCTGTTCGAGTCAGGCCTCCGCAACTAAGAAGAAAGAGATACATCGCGGAGTGGAGCAGTTGGTAGCTCGTTGGGCTCATAACCCAAAGGTCGTCTGTTCGAGTCAGGCCTCCGCAACCAAGAAGAAAGAGATACATCGTCGGTGTATCTCTTTCTTGTTTATCTCTCCTATTGAGGATAAAAAGAAAGACCGCAAAGCAGTAACGTTACTTTGCGGTCTTTTTCCGAGAGTTTTCTTTTTGCTTATCCAATGCCGAAAACCACTGCCAAACCTTTGTCTACTCCCGAGAAGCCCATGAAAGCCATAGCCAGCAAACCGGCAGTAACCAAAGCAATAGACATTCCACTCATACCTTTCGGTAAGTCGGACATTTCCAGCTGTTCTCGCAATCCTGCAAAGAGCACTAATGCCAAGCCGAACCCAAGAGCTGTGGCAAAAGCATAAATTACTCCTGTCAGCAAATCATAATCATTTTGTATCACGAGTATCGTCACACCCAGAATACAGCAGTTGGTCGTAATAAGAGGCAAAAACACACCCAACGCCTGATAGAGCGAAGGAGAAACTTTCTTGAGAATGATTTCTACCATTTGCACCAACGCGGCAATGACGAGAATGAAAGCAATGGTTTGCATATACGCCAATCCGAAGGCATCAAGTACAAACTTTTGCAACAGATAAGTCACGATAGTAGCCAACACCAATACGAAAGCTACTGCCGCTCCCATACCGATGGCTGTTTCTACCTTTTTCGATACGCCGAGAAAAGGACATATCCCCAAGAATTGCGAGAGAACTATGTTGTTCACAAAGATGGCTGTGATGAATATCAGTAAGTATTCCATATATCAGGTAGTTTTGACGTTATGCTTTCTTTAATTTATTCACTGCGGCAATGAGATAACCCAATACGATAAACGCACCGGGTGCCAACACAAATACCAACATGCCATAATCTTCACCCCAAAGAGGAAGGTTGAAGACTTTGCCTGTTCCGAGTAGCTCTCGTAATCCTCCAAGCAATGTCAAAGCTATGGTAAAACCCAGCCCCATACCTACACCATCGAACATGGAAGCCAAAGCATTATTCTTGGCAGCAAAGGCTTCTGCACGCCCCAGCAAGATACAGTTTACCACGATAAGCGGAATGAAAAGTCCCAATTGTTGGTACAATGCCGGCAAATACGCTTGCATCACCATTTGCAGGATGGACACAAACGAAGCAATAACTACCACAAAAACCGGAATGCGCACCATGTCAGGTACCAAATTCTTGATGAGAGAAATTACCACATTCGAACATATCAGAACAAACATCGTAGCCAGTCCCATACTCATACCATTGATAGCCGAAGATGTAGTACCAAGTGTAGGACACATCCCCAGCAAGAGTACGAATGTAGGATTCTCTTTGACTATCCCATTAAGTAAGATTTTGAAATTATTCATATCCAGTCCTCCTTTACTTGTCTTTATTTTGCATATAGGCTTTGTATGCCCTGTTTACTGCCACGAGAAAAGCACGTGAAGTAATGGTAGATGCCGTAATAGCGTCTATCTGTCCTCCATCTTTGTTTACGGTAAGTTCACCGTCTGCTATATTTCTACCACGGATATCTCCTTTTCCTTGCCTGAACCATTCATCGGCTTTAGAGCCCAAACCCGGCGTTTCCGTATGGCTAAGCAAAGAGTAATCGATAATCTTACCTTCATTGTCGAAACCGACCAAGATAGTCAAAGCACCTCCGAAAGCATTTGCCACCGACTGTACTGCTGCGCCTATCGGTGCTTCAGCTTTTCGGGCGCGATAAATAACATAAGAAGCACCATCGACTTGTATTGTGTCCGAATCCTGCGCAGGATTATTATCAAATCCCGGGACTACCTTAGCTATTGCTTCGGATAAAGCTTTGGCATTGGCTTCGGCTATCGGTGCCGTTGTGACATTATTGACCCAAGCCAACAGACCGGCGGCAATTACTGCCACACCGGTGAGTACTACCACCATATTGGTGAGTGTAGATGCTAACTTTTTCATTTCTTACCTGCCCCTCCGAAGCGTTTTGGTTTGCAATAAGTATTTATCAGCGGTGTAAAGGCGTTCATAATAAAGATGGCAAAAGATAAGCCCTCCGGATAAGCACCGAAAAGACGTATCAATACAGTGAGAAAACCTATTGCCACACCATAAATAATCATCCCCTTGTGTGTCATGGGAGACGTGACATAATCTGTCGCCATAAAGATGGCACCCAACATCATACCACCTGTAAACATGTGAACAAAAGGAGAAGCGTACTTCACCGGGTCTGCATAGTGCATGATACCGGAAAACACAAACACCGTCACCAATATAGATATGGGTATGTGCCAGGTGATAATCTTACGCCACAACATATATACAAACCCGATAAGAAGTGCCAAAGCACTGATTTCTCCCAGCGAACCGGGGTTGCTTCCGAGAAAAAGCGACATCGTATCAGGAAGTTTCTCCAATGCCGTGACATCACCCTTGACTGCCATCTTCATGAGTGCAAGCGGAGTTGCTTCGGTTGTGGCATCGGTATAAGCCGTCCATTGTCCGACAGACGGCCACGAAGTCATCTGTACGGGAAAAGAGATAAGCAAGAATATACGTCCTGCCAAAGCAGGATTGAAAAGGTTACTACCCAATCCACCGAAAGAAAGCTTGACCACGCCAATGGCAAACAATGCACCGATGACAATAATCCATAAAGGAAGATTGGAAGGCAAATTGAAAGCCAACAGTAAACCCGTCAACACAGCCGAACCGTCCATGATTGTGACAGGTTTCTTCAGAATATACTTGGTAATACTCCATTCGAAGAAAACACAAGCCAATACAGAAGTCAACGTAACGACTGCCGCTCCAACTCCGAAGCCCCACAAAGAAACAAGCAAAGCCGGAATAAGCGCAATAATCACGCCATACATATTGTTTTTCACACTATCGCCACTATGCACATGCGGCGAAAGAGATACGATAAATTTATCTGCCATACTGATTACTTTTTAGCATTACGGGCACGTATGATACCACCTACTACATTTTTGCCTAAACGTATATAATCTACCAACGGACGGTGAGACGGGCAAGTATATTGACACGAACCACATTCGATACATGTCATGACCAGCTCTTTTTCGGCTCTTTCCCAATCACTCTTGGAAGAAAGATTGGAAAGCAAATAAGGTTCCAATCCCATCGGACAAGCACCTACACATTTCGCACAACGAATACAAGGCTGCACTTCTCCGCGCACAGCTTCTTTCTTCGTCATAAGCAGTATACCCGAACTACCTTTCGTAACAGGAATATCTGTACTTACAAGTGCTTTACCCATCATAGGACCGCCGCCGATGATTTTCCCCGTATCTTTTGGCAAACCACCTGCCGCTTCTATCAAATGGCTCATTGGTGTTCCTAAACGTGTCAGGAAGTTGGAAGGAGCAGCCAGTGCTTTTCCTGTCACGGTTACCACACGTTCGAAGAGAGGTTTGTTTTTTTGTACCGCTTCGTAGACGGCAAATGCAGTACCCACGTTTTGCACCACCACTCCCACGTGTATGGGTATGGCAGGAGGCGGTGGCAATTGTCTGCCGAGTATAGCATCGATAAGTTGCTTTTCACCGCCTTGCGGGTATTGTACTTTGAGTGGGACAACAGAAATACCTGCATATTGTACGACTCGTTCGTTCATGCGCGCAATGGCATCGGGTTTATTGTTCTCTATACCGATAAATGCTTGCGATACGCCTATGGCTTTCATCAACAATTGTACGCCTACAAGTATTTCGTCTGTCTTTTCCAGCATCAAACGATGGTCTGCGGTGAGGTAAGGTTCGCACTCCACACCATTGATGATAAGGTATTCCGCTTTCATGCCGGGAGGCGGCGTCAGTTTGATATGAGCAGGAAAACAAGCACCACCCAAGCCTACGATACCAGCTTGACGTATTTTTTCCACTATTTCTTCGGACGAAAGCGTACATTCGGTGTTGAGTTCGGGAGTACGGTCTATGGTTTCTTCCCACTCATCGCCCTCCACATCTATGATTATGGCAGGTTTTGCGTATCCGCTTGCATCCACTACATTGTCTATTTTGCTGACTTTACCCGACACCGACGAGAATATAGCCGAAGATACGGGACCGGTAGCATCTGCAATCTTCGTACCCACACGCACTGCATCGCCACGCTTGACAATAGCCGTAGCCGGTGCACCGATATGTTGTGCCAAAGGGAATATGGCTTGCTTGGGCAATTCCGGTGTGATGATGGCTTTGCCTGCCGACAATTTATTTTCAGATGGATGTACTCCACCAATACTAAACGTCTTCACAGTTATATTGTTTTAGTTCTTTATTAGTTATGATTAAGCTCTCGTTTCTTCCGTAGGTGCGGCAACCGGTTGTGCAGAAGTTTCCGATGCGGACGTTTCCGTATTTTCAGGTTTCGGTTTTCTGGGTGGGAAGTTGAACGATTGAATGGCAGTCTTCGGACATTCCGGTTCACATTTTCCGCAAAGTTTGCACTTCACGGGGTCTATGTACGCCAAGTTGTTGTTGATTTCGATGGCTTCGAACGGACAAGCTTTCACACACTTTCCACAAGCGATACAGCTCACTTTACAAGCCTTGTTGGCTACGGCACCTTTGTCTTTATTGACACACATCACCACCATGCGACGGTTTTTCTTTCCACGAGGACGCAACTCGATGATGGTACGCGGACAAGCCTTCACGCAAGCACCGCAGGCTGTACATTTTTCTTCGTCTACTTCCGGCAAACCCGTTTCGGGATTCATGTGTATGGCGTCGAAGTTGCATACCGTACAACAATCGCCACACCCCAGACAACCATAAGAACATGCTGTTTCTCCGCCATAAGTGGCATGTGCCACGGCACAAGATTTGGCACCGTCGTATCGCGTGATGCGTGGTCTGTTTTCGCACGAGCCGTTACACCTGACTACGGCAATCTTGGGTTCTGCCGTCGCAGCTTCCATACCCAGTATCTGCGCCACCTTTGCCATAGTGTCTGCTCCGCCTACGGGACAATTGAGTTTCTCCAACGAATCGGCTTTCACGCAGGCTGCCGCAAATCCGGAGCAACCGGGAAATCCGCATCCCCCGCAATTGGCTTGCGGCAAGACTTCTGCCACTTGCCCGATGCGCGGGTCTTCGTACACAGCAAATTTCTTTGAAGCTGCATATAGTATCACTGCCGACAAGAGTGCCACTACGCCCAAAGAAACAACTGCTATCAAAATTACGTTCATAATAAAGTAGAGAGTTAGATGATTTTGTTTTGTTAGTTATATATCCTTACATTCATTCCGACAGACGTTCCAAAGTGAGCGAGAAGTTTTTGCCGAGCCATCCTCGCCCTATATATAATAAGGTATAGTAAACAGCCAGTATCCCCAATGATACCAAAGCCGCTACAGCCTCGCCCGTATCCCAAGCATAGATACAAAGCAAGAGCCCGATAAACATAAAAACGAAAGGTAAAAGAAAAGCCAGGAATACGGCTTTCAAACCGGACGAAGAGTTGATGCAACACATCACACGTTGCCCTACTTCGTAAGTCTCGCCCGTGGTATTGGGAATATCAAAATACTTTTCTTTGACTTCGGATGAGTTGCAATGCCCTTTGGCACTGCAGGACGAACAAGCGGCTTTCTGCAACACACGCACACGCACTTTATGCTCGTCCACAAATTCCACTACTGCCAAATGTTTTATTTTATCTTCCATTTGAATTTGCAAACCACACATTACAATATACAAGGGCAAATATAGTAAAAAAACAAGAGCAAGAATAAGCAGGCACTTATTTTACAAAAAAGAAGTAGAAAGAATACTATGGTTGCAAAATGATTGTCCGAAGAAGACAAGAAAAGAACAATTGCACTATAAAATAAAAAAGACCACCCAAAAACGGCAGCCTTTCGTACACCCTCAGGGACTCGAACCCTGGACCCACTGATTAAGAGTCAGTTGCTCTACCAACTGAGCTAAGAGTGCTTGTCTTGAGGTTCCTGGCGGATTCGAACCGCCGTACACGGTTTTGCAGACCGCTGACTAAGCCACTCATCCAAGGAACCAATCATCGCCTTGATTTCTCAATTGCGGTACAAAGGTAGTTCTTTTTTCATTACTCACAAGTTTCGCTCTAAAAAAATCAGCGACTTTTTGGCGAAAAGAGAAGCACAACAGTCTATGCAGAAACATAAATCGCTGAAACCATAAATTCTATCCCTCGCACACAGCAGGCTTTTTATCTCTTACTATCCTCCTTTTCTCATGTCTCGCTCGCGCAAAAAACTGTGTCGCGCAAGCGGATTTGATACATGACAAGCACATCAACTTGCGCGACGCTCAAAGAATATCAACAACAGAACGCTCTCGGAAGGACTTACATACGGGGCGAAAAAGGTGTACGAAAGCACGGAAAAAGATACGTTTCCACTCCTTATTATATATAGGAGAAAGAGTATTCTACTCGTACCTCGTCAACTCAAAAACTCACCCCTTAGAATTAGCAACATATTGCCGATTTGATAACAACATGTTGTCAAGTCGATAGCATCATGTTGCTATCGCGATAAGAACATGTTGCTATCGCGATGACAACAGCGTC
>JBGXXU010000146.1:0-16612 GCA_041814865.1 Phocaeicola sp.
TATCGCGATAGCAACATGATGCTATCGACTTGACAACATGTTGTTATCAAATCGGCAATATATCGTTGGTTTGAAGGGACGAGTTTTTGAGTTGACGAGGTACGAGGAGAATACTCTTTTTCTCCTATATATAATAAGGAATAGAGATGCGTCTCTTCTTATCCCGTTAGTAAATTGTTCCGGTGGCGTTATATTGTTGACATTCTTTGACGCATCGTGCAAATTGATGCGCGTGTCGCGTATCAAATCCACTTGTGCAAGTCCATTTTTGCGCAAGCGAAACACGAGAAATGAGGTACATCTGTTTTCTGCATGGAAATTCCGAAAAGTGTTCTCTTTTTCCTATTCCTTAATTGGTTTTTCCGAAAGAAATACAAACCGGATGTTGTTGCTTTAACTTTGCATCAAAATCACAGAAAATAAACAGAATAGATATGAGAATGAACAAACTCTTGGTACTATTCGTTGCTGCTACCGTATTGGTGGGGTGCAGTTCCGAAAAACGTACCGATACTGCTGTGCGCAGTGTGGCAACTTATGAAGTAAAAAACGCATCGGGCAATATATCTTCTCCTTTTCCCGGTAAGGTGAAATCCGAAGGCGAGGCGAATTTGGCTTTTCGCATTGCCGGTCCCATCAGTCGCATATATGCACGTCCGGGCAAGCCGGTGAGGAAAGGCGAAGTGCTTGCTACACTGGACCAGCGAGATTATATCACGCAACTGACAGCCACCGAAGCCGAATACAACAGCATAAAAGCACAAGCCGACCGCATCATACGTCTTCATCAACAGCAAAGCGTGTCGGACAACGACTATGACAAAGCGGTGGGAGGTTTGAAACAAATCACTCAAAAACTGACGGCTCATCGCAATGCTTTGTCGGATACACGCCTTGTCGCACCGTACGACGGATATATTCAAGAGCCATTGAGAAAAGAGGGAGAAACCGTGGGGGCGGGAATGCCCGTTTTGACGATTTATTCCAACAGCATGCCGGAAGTGGAAATAAACATTTCGGCTGCGGACTACCTTAATCGTGAGCAGTTTGATACGTTCAGCTGTACGATAGATGCTTTTCCCGACAAGGTCTTTCCGCTTCAATTGGTTTCGATAGACCCTATTGCCAATTTGAACCAACTGTACACCGTGCGTTTGCGTTTTGTGCTTGAAAAAGGCGATACGCCTCCTACCATCGGCATGAGTGCCATGGTAAACATCAATTACAAAGTAAACGGTAACCGCGGTGTGACGATACCGATGACTGCTGTTTGGGAAAAAGACGGCAAGAGCCACGTTTGGGTGGTAGAGGGAACCGACAAGCCGAAAGTACATGCCGTACCTGTGCGGATACAGGAGATTTTACGTACGGGAATGGCTATATGCAGCGGTCTGCAAAACGGACAAAAAGTAGTGTCGGCAGGTACAAATGCGTTGAAAGAAGGGCAAGTCGTGAAACAGATAAGTCCTGTTAGCAAAACTAATGTAGGAGGATTGTTATGATAAATTTTGGTGCTTGGGCACTCGATAATCGCAAGCTCGTTTATTTCTTTTTGGTGATGCTCACGCTGGGAGGAGTTTTTGCTTATCTGGATATGAGCAAACTCGAAGACCCGGAAATCAAAGTAAAGCAAGCTGCCGTAGTCACATTGTATCCCGGTGCTTCTTCGCATGAAGTGGAACTCGAGGTGACCGACCAGTTGGAGAAGAATATACGTACACTTTCGGTCGTGAAAAAAGTAACAAGCAGTTCCATGGCAGATGCTTCCGTCATAACGGTCGAGCTGTCGGAACTATTGTCGAACAAAGAAGTGGAACAAGCCTTCGATTTGCTCCGTCGCAAAGTTCACGACACCCAACCGTCTTTGCCCTCCGGTGCGCAAAGTTCCGTAGTGTTGGATGGTATGGGCGATGTATTCGGACTGTTTTATGCGTTGAATTATGAAGGATATACCAACGAGGAAGCAGCACGATACGCCAATCTCATTCGTCGCGAAGTACAGAATATCAAAGGCGTCTCTCAAGTCGGTATTTATGGTATACAGGCACAAACCATCAATATAGACCTTAATGAGGACAAGTTGGCAAATCTCGGTATCATGCCCTTACAGATATTGCAACTCATCAACGGGCAGAACGCTACAATCTATTCCGGATATTACGATGCCGGCGGACAACGCATGCGTGTTACTGTGAGCGACCGTTATCGTACGGTGAAAGATATTTCGGAACTGATTATACAAGGAGTGCAAGAAGACCAGTTGCGTTTGGGAGATATAGCCAAAATCAGTGAAGGTTATGTCACTCCGAAAAGGACGGATATGCGTTTCGATGGTAAGGAAGCACTTGGCATTTCTATCTCTGCCAATTCGGGAACAGATATCACGAAGATAGGCAGGGAAGTGGAAGCCGTCGTTGCTCGCATAGAAGCCGAACGTTTGCCCGCAGGCATGCAGATGCACAAGGTTTTCTTTCAGTCGGACAGAGTAGAGGATGCTTTGAACAGTTTTATTGTCAATCTTATCGAATCCGTGTTGATAGTCGTCTTTATCCTTATCTTCTTCATGGGATGGCGTAGCGGCGTGATATTGGGTATCGGTTTGTTGATAACAGTGATGGGTTCTATCTTGTTATTGAATACGTTCGATGGTACTTTGCAACGTGTTTCTTTGGTTTCCTTTGTGCTTGCCATGGGTATGTTGGTCGACAATGCCATTGTGGTACTCGACGGAATACAAATCAATCTGGAGAAAGGAATGGAACGCAGGCTTGCTTTGACGGAACCGGGACAACAGACGGCTATGCCTTTGCTTGGAGCAACACTGATAGCCATACTGTCTTTTCTTCCGATATTCCTGTCGCCTGATACAGCCGGTATTTATGTGCGCGACTTGTTTATTGTATTGGCAGTTTCGTTGTTGTTGAGTTGGGTGTTGGCACTTGTTATGAACCCTATCTTGGCAGACAATATGCTGCACCCGAAGCGTATTAAGAAAGAAGGCGACGCTTATTCCGGCAAGTTTTATCAAAAGTTGGGTGCTGTGGTGGCTTGGGTATTGCATCATCGTGCAGTGAGTTTGGGAGTTGTTGCCGTATTGGTGGCTGTCAGTGTCTGGGGTTATCGTTTATTGCCGCAAGGTTTCTTTCCCGACATGGAATACAATCAGCTGTATATAGAATACAAGTTGCCCGAAGGTTATACTACTGCACGCGTGGATAAGGATATCAGAGAAATAGAAGATTATCTGATGAAGCGCGAAGAAATCAATCATGTGACATCGGCTATCGGTGCTACGCCGGCTCGTTATAATTTGGTGCGCAACATTACAGGCTCGTCCCTTTCTTACGGAGAATTGATTGTGGATTTCAAAACACCTTCGGATGCCATAGACAATTTGGATGAAATACAAGAATATCTTACTGCGCATTATCCGGATGCACAGGTGCGTGTGAAACGTTACAATTTGATGTATAAGGAATATCCCATCGAGTTGGAGTTCAAAGGACCCGACCCTGCCGTACTCAGAGAATTGTCGGAGCAGGCTTTGACCATAATGAGAGAAAACCCTAATACGTTGATGGCGCGTGCCAACTGGTTTCCACGTGTTCCTGCTTTGATGGTGGAGTACAATCAGCCGAAAGCTTTGCGTGCAGGTTTGAATCGCCAAGATATCGGTATGTCTTTATTGGGAGCCACGTACGGATTGCCAATGGGAACATTTTATGACGGAGCAGACCCAAAAACCATTACTATCCGAACAGTAGACCAGAACGGACAGCCATTGGAAGGATTGGACCATTCTGCCATCTTCAACACGATACCTTCTATCAAGGGATTGGATAGAAAAACTTTGGAAGCTATAGCCACCGGCGCAATTACAAAAGAAGATATTATTTCTTCGCTATTGCAAAGCAAACCGCTCGGCAGTGTAACGGATGGTGTAAGGCTGGTATGGGAAGAGCCGGTTATACAGAGAACCAATGGCGAGCGTGCCATCAAAACACAATGCGTACCTGTAACAGGAATTACGAATGAGACCTTGCGTGCGGCAATAGCTCCTGCATTGGAGAAAATAGAATTGCCCGAAGGCTATTCCATGTCGTGGGAGGGAGAATACGGAGCAAGTTCGGAAGCAACGCAGTATCTGTTCAAGTATTATCCTGTGGCAATTATATTGATGATAGGTATTCTTATCATGCTTTTCGGAGATTACCGAAAACCGGCAGTAGTGTTGCTTTGCTTGCCTACGCTGGCTATCGGTATCGTGTGGGGGATGTATTTTTCCGGCAAGACTTTCAGTTTCACTGCTATCGTGGCGGTATTGGGTTTGGTGGGTATGATGATAAAAAACATCATCGTATTGCTCGATGAAGTGACGTTGCTCACTTCGCAGGGAGTGAATGAATACGATGCGCTCATCAGCAGTGCGAAGAGTCGTTTGCGTCCTGTGATGCTGGCTTCGGCTACAACGATACTCGGTATGCTTCCGCTATTGACAGATGCACTTTTCGGTCCTGCGGCTGTGGTGATTATGACAGGATTGATGGTGGCTTCGGTCGCTACCATTGTATTTACTCCTTTGGTGTATGCGTTGCTGTACCGTGTGGAAATACCTCAGAACAATGACAATTAAACTTAAACAAGATATATGATGAATATATTCAAATATAGGCTTGCCGCTCTTCTGCTTATGGCAAGTTGCTCTGCTGTGAGCATGGCACAAACGCTTTCGTTGGAAGAAGCTCGCGCTCGTGCGTTGGAACACAATAAACAAATAGCCATTGCTCAAGAAAAAATGGAAGGAGCCTTACAGACACGAAAGGCTATGAAGACAAATTATCTTCCCAAACTGTCGGGAACGGCTTTGGCTTATTATGCTCCTGCCAACAAAACGAACAGTTTGGAGTTGGGTACCATTCCTTTGCCGGAGTCTTTCGGCAAATTGCAGGAGTTGGTACAACAATTTCCTCAATTGGCACCCATATTGGCACAACTGTCGGATGGTATCACTTTACCGCCGTTCAATTATCAATTGAAGACGGGCAATTCGTATTTCGCTTCGGTCATGTTGACACAACCTATTTATATGGGTGGAAAAATCACGGCTTCCAATAAGATGGCGCAAATTGCAACGGAGATGGCAAAACACAATTATAAGCTGACGCAAGACGAAGTTTACCTTGCTACAGACGAGGCATACTGGAAGCTGGTGGAGGTAATGGAGTTGCAAGCGACAGCCGAGGCTTATGTGAAAACGATAGGAGAGATACACCGTATTGTCAATAATGCTGTACGAGAGGGGATGCGCACGAAAGCCGATGTATTGCGTGTGGAAGTAGAACAAAGCAATGCCGTACTGCAATTGGAAAGAGCCAGAAACGGTGTGCGATTGGCGCGTATGAATCTTTGTCGGGTGATAGGTTTGCCTTTGACGGAAGCCGTCAGTCCGTCGGAAAAGTTCGACCATCTTCCTTTGCCCGAGACAAACATCGGAGATTTGAGCCGACGCCCCGAATACGCTTTGCTCAACGATAAAGTAGCCCTGAAAGAGGCGCAGATACGACTGACGCGCAGCGACTATTTGCCACAACTGGGGGTACGTGCAGGCTATAATTATATGAGAGGAATAAAGTTGAACGACCGTCTTCTGATGAACGATGCCAATCCTTCGGTGATGTTTTCGCTCAATGTGCCCATATTCAATTGGGGAGAGGGGCGAGCCAAAGTACGGGCAGCGCGTAGCGAACAGCGGATAGCGGAATACGAACGGGAGGAACTGAGCGAGAAAATGCTGCTCGAACAGCAAAAAGCATTGAATCATTGTCATGAACAATACTTGGAAGTGGAATTGACCAGGCGCAATATCGCACAAGCCGAAGAACTGCTGCGCCAAACACACAACCGTTACGAAGCCGGCTTGGATACTACGTCCGAGTTGCTGGAAGTAGAAACACTTGCGGTGAAAGCACGTGGAGAGCATATCAGTGCCAAAGCCAAGTATATGTTGTCGCACACGGCATTGAAGAAAGCATTGGGACAGTTATAGTCGATATCGGCAGACGGTTTGCCCGTTTTGCAGTGGAAGAGCGTTGAAGTTCCGGATGAGTTCCGGTTTCAACGCTCTTTTTTTGTCAGAGGAGAAACGTAATGAGGCGTGTTATTTGTTGGCATTTGCAGAGGGTTTTTCTCCGCGTGTTTCGCTTGCGCAAAAAATACGTTGCGAGGAAAAAAGAGTATTCTCCTCGTACCTCATCAACTCTCAAACTTAGAACTTCAAACTGATAACATATTGCCGATTTGATAGCAACATGTTGTCAAGTCGATAGCATCATGTTGCTATCGCGATAAGAACATGTTGCTATCGCGATGACAACAGCGTCAAAGAATGTTAACAACAAAATCGCATCGAGAACGCATTGTAGAGGCATTTTTCTTTTGTCTAAAAAGTGATTTTTCGGGACTTTTCTGTCGCAAAAAAGCACGCCGGAATCATCGGTTTTCGTACGAAAAATACGTTTCTCCATGCACGAGAACATGGCATAAAACAGGTTTTGCACATTGATGCACTCATGGATGTCTTGTATCTTTTTGCATCTCTCGCCATTGCTTTTGCAAAAACCTGATTCATGAGAATAGGGATGCGGCTTGGTTAGAGGCAGTCCGATTTTTGAGTACCTTTGCGAACTTAACAATGCAATAGGACGAGAATATGTCAGAAACAAAATATATCTCCATCAAAGGGGCACGCGTCAACAACCTGAAGAATATAAACGTGGATATCCCACGCAATAAACTGGTGGTGATAACTGGTGTCTCCGGTTCCGGAAAATCGTCTTTGGCTTTTGATACGCTTTATGCCGAAGGGCAAAGACGTTATGTGGTGAGTCTGTCTTCGTACGCAAGACAGTTTCTCGGGCGAATGAATAAGCCGGAATGCGATTTCATCAAAGGTATTCCGCCTGCCATAGCCATAGAGCAAAAGGTCGTCAGTCGCAATCCCCGTTCCACCGTAGGTACTTCGACAGAAATTTACGAATATCTCCGTTTGTTATTTGCGCGTATCGGACGTACTTATTCTCCGGTCTCGGGTACTTGGGTCAAGAAAGATACGGCAGAAGATATCGTGTCGTGCATGCTGTCTTATCCCAAAGGTACACGCTATACGGTGATGACACGCTTGTTGCCTCGTAGCGGTCGTACGATGACCGAACAGTTGCTGATGGATGAAAAACAAGGCTTTTCTCGTTTGGAAGTCAATGGAGAAGTCGTACGTATAGCCGACTATATATATAAGGAGGGCGATACCGTGTATCTGCTCATAGACCGTATGGTGTGCGATGATGCAAAAGATGCTGTCAGTCGTTTGACGGATTCGGTAGAAACAGCCGTGTTCGAGGGAGACGGACAGTGTTTGTTGCGTTTTTATCTTTCGGAAAACGAGAATATATTGCATACTTTCAGTACGAAGTTCGAAGCCGATGGCATACAGTTCGAACAACCTACCGACCAGATGTTTTCGTTTAATTCTCCCGTAGGTGCTTGTCCTGCTTGTGAGGGATTCGGAAAGGTTATCGGCATAGATGAACAATTGGTTGTCCCCAACAGAGCCTTGAGTGTCTATGATGGTGCCGTGATGTGTTGGAGAGGGGAGAAAATGGGAGAGTGGTTGCAGGCTTTTCTATTGAAAGCTCCCGGAGACAATTTCCCTATTTTTGCTCCCTACTATGAATTGACGAAAGAACAGCGTGCCTATTTATGGCATGGCGATGGTACTCCCGACGCTATATGTATAGACAATTTCTTCAGGATGCTCGAAGAAAATCAGTACAAGATACAGTACCGTGTCATGTTGGCACGATACAGAGGTAAGACCGTGTGTCCCGTGTGCGAGGGTACGCGTCTGAAAAAAGAAGCTTCTTATGTGAAAATAGCAGATACGACCATCACAGACTTGGTGAATATGCCTGTTCTCGAATTGCAACGCTTCTTCGACGAATTGGTGTTGGAACCGCACGATGCCGCCATTGCCAAACGCCTGTTGGAGGAAATAGGCAATCGTATTCACTTTCTGAACAATGTGGGATTGGGATATCTTACTCTCAATCGTTTGAGCAATTCGTTATCGGGTGGTGAAAGTCAGCGTATCAACTTGGCTACATCTTTGGGCAATAACTTGGTGGGCTCTTTGTATATTCTCGATGAGCCGAGTATCGGGTTGCACAGCCGTGATACGGATAAGCTGATAAAAGTCTTACGACAACTGCAACAACAAGGCAATACTGTGGTTGTGGTGGAACACGATGAGGAAATCATACGTGCGGCGGATTACATCATCGATATAGGACCCGAAGCCGGTCGTTTCGGTGGCGAAGTGGTGTATGAAGGCGATATGACCGATTTGCAACACGGCAGTAACAGTCATACGGTACGCTATCTTTTGGGCGAAGAGAAGATACCTGTTCCTGCTTTTCCCCGTGTTTGGAACAATTATATCGCTGTAAAAGGCGCAAGAGAAAACAACTTGAAGGGTATAGATGTGAAATTCCCACTCAATGTAATGACAGTGGTGACGGGTGTCAGCGGTTCGGGCAAGAGCACTTTGGTCAAAGATATCTTTTATAAAGCCCTTAAAAGAGAATATGCAGAATCTGCCGAACGTCCCGGCGAACACATAGCCATAGAAGGCGATGTGAAGATGATAAAAGACATAGAGTTTGTAGACCAAAATCCTATCGGAAAATCATCGCGTAGCAATCCTGTCACTTATACGAAAGCTTATGATGAAATCCGCAAACTTTTTGCCGAGCAACCTTTGGCAAAACAAATGAGATACAGTCCCGGTTACTTCTCGTTCAATACCGAAGGAGGACGTTGCGAAGAATGCAAAGGCGACGGAACTATCACCATCGAAATGCAGTTTATGGCGGATTTGGTTTTGGAATGCGAGACGTGTCATGGAAAACGATTTAAGGCGGAAACATTGGAAGTGCTTTACGAAGGCGTAAATATCAACGATGTGCTGGAAATGACGGTAAACCAAGCCATAGAGTTCTTCTCCTCCAAGAAACAAAAGAAAATAGTGAAACGCTTGTTGCCTTTGCAGGAAGTAGGTTTGGGATATATTAAGCTGGGACAAACATCCTCGACGCTTTCGGGTGGGGAAAACCAGCGCGTGAAACTGGCTTATTTCCTCGGTCAAGAGAAGACACATCCCACGATATTTGTATTCGACGAACCTACTACAGGTTTACATTTTCATGATATTAAATGCCTGTTGCATGCATTCGACGCTTTGTTGGACAGAGGGCACACAGTCGTTATCATAGAACATAATATGGATGTGATAAAATGTGCCGATTATGTCATAGACCTTGGTCGCGAAGGAGGAGAGGAAGGAGGTACTTTGGTGGCAAGCGGTACTCCCGAAGAAGTTGCCCTTTGTGAGCAGTCTTATACGGGACAATTCTTGCGAGAAAAGCTGAAAGAAAAGTAAACATGTAGATAGAGTATTGGCTGAGGATACCTAAATTTGTACCAAACTTAACAGAATAAATCCGCTTATGGACAGTTATATAGTGTCGGCACGCAAATACCGTCCGATTACTTTTGATACGGTGGTGGGGCAACAATCCTTGACTACCACACTGAAGAATGCTATTGCCACCGGTAAATTGGCGCATGCCTATCTCTTTTGTGGACCAAGAGGAGTCGGTAAGACGACTTGTGCGCGTATTTTTGCCAAAACCATCAATTGTTTGCAGCCTACTGCCTCAGGCGAAGCTTGCGATAACTGTGAATCGTGTCGCTCATTCAACGAGCAGCGTTCTTTCAATATACACGAGTTGGATGCCGCATCAAACAATTCGGTAGACGATATTCGTCTTTTGATAGACCAGGTGCGTGTGCCGCCACAAGTGGGAAAGTATAAAGTATACATTATAGACGAAGTGCACATGCTCTCGCAAAGTGCTTTCAATGCTTTCTTGAAAACATTGGAAGAACCTCCGCATCATACCATATTCATATTGGCTACGACGGAAAAGCATAAGATATTGCCTACGATATTAAGCCGTTGTCAGATTTATGACTTTACGCGAATCACGCTGGATGACATAGAAAAACATTTGATGAACGTAGCGCAGAACGAAGGCATCGTTTACGAAGCAGAGGCTTTGAATGTCATAGCACAAAAGGCAGATGGTGGTATGCGCGATGCTTTGTCCATATTCGACCAAGTAGCGAGTTTTACGGGAGGAAACATAACTTATCAGGCTACGATAGAAAACCTGAATGTTTTGGATTACGAATACTATTTTAAGTTGACGGATACTTTCCTTAATCAGGATATAAAGGGAGCTTTGCTGCTGTTGGACGAAGTTTTACGCAAGGGTTTTGATGCCGGACATTTCATGACGGGGTTGAGTACTCACTTTCGCGACTTGTTAGTAAGTCGGGATGAAGTTACGTTGCCGTTATTGGAGGTCGGTTCCACTATTCGGGAGCGTTACAGTCAGCAAGCCGTTCGTTGCAATTTACCTTTCCTTTATGCTGCCATGAAATTGTGCAATGACTGTGATTTGAATTATCGTGCCAGCAAGAACAAACGATTGCTCGTAGAACTGACTTTGATTCAGGTGGGACAATTATTGGAGGAAAAAAAAGAAGTTTCGGGTGGGCGTAGCCCTGAGAAGATATTAAAACCTCTATTTAATCAGAAACAGACACAGGTGTCTGCTTCTGCTACTCCTGAAACAACGATAAAAGAACAATCGGTAGTTGTAGTTTCACAAAATGAAGTGATTCCACATACGCCTGTATCTGCTGTTGCACAAACCGAAAAGAAAAGAACTTCTTTGCGAGCTCCTTCGTTTGGTCCTGCCATCAGAAAAAATGAACAGACGAGCGAGTATGATACAACGCCTGTTGTTACGCAAGAAGTGCTTGCCGAAACAGTTGTTCAACAGTTGGATAAGCCCGTAACTCAGGAGAGTTTGGGTATGGAATGGCGCTCCTTTGCTATAGCATTACCCAAAGTACAGGCTGCTTACTCGGGTCGCTTGTTGAATATCTCTCCTTGTTTGCAAGAAGACGGTGTGACCATTTTGACCAAAGTGGAAAACAGTATTGTGGAACAGCATATTTTGGAGATGAAAGCTTCGTTGGAACAACATTTGCGCACTCGCTTACAGAACACTCGCTTGGAAATAAAGGTGGAAATACACCATGAAGAACAGCGCATAGTAGCACTAAACGACCAAGAACGTTTTCAGATGATGCTCAAGAAAAGCGAAGAATTGAATAAATTACGACAAATGCTGAATCTGCGTTTAGTCTGAAGAGAGTTCTTCAAATGTTCACATATTCATGGGTAGGTGAACACCTCACTCTTTCTTCTTCGGAGATAATCTATCTATGAGTTGTTTGTTGAGTTTTTTCAACTCCTGCGGAATATCCGGGAGATTGTAAGCGATGTTGTTTTTGCTGATGAACTCGCTGAACAATTCTTTGACATTGGGAATACGCAATGCAACAGAATCTGTTGCCGGTACGACAACTTTTAATCCTTTCGGGATAATCACTACCTCTAAGTCTTTTCCGCCAACAACCGGGTCACCATCGAAATGATAAACTCCTTCTTTTTCTCTGCGAATGGTGATTTTCTTCCCTTTAATCTGTTTGATATGTGAGTTTTGGTCAATCATTCTGTTGAATAATTGAAACGAAAGTGTTGGAATTTCCAGTGCCGTGAATGGTTCGAGAATAATGATATCCAACTCTCCATCGGAAAGAGAAGCGTGAGGAGCAATGTATGCATTGTTTCCATATTGCGATGCATTGGCGCAAGCTATCAAAAACGCTTTATGGTGTGTACTTCCATGTTCATCTATCAACTCGTATGTTTCGGGTTTGTAAGACAACCAGTTCGTAAGCGTATTTTCCAAATAACTGAGTGGTCCTCGTTTTCCTGATTTAGCAAATGTCATGCTCACAAATGCATCGAATCCTACACCGCATGTGCAAAAAAACGGATGTCCGTCTATTTTACCATAATCAATATCTTCTTGTTTACCCATGAAGATAACTTCTAAGGCTCCTTTTGCATCCAATGGAATGCGCAAATGTCTTGCCAATCCGTTACCCGAACCGCAAGGAATAATTCCCAAAGCAATATCGGTATGTACCAAAGCACGACCTATTTCATTGATGGTGCCATCGCCTCCTATGGCTACCACTATGTTACAACCCTTTTTTACGGCATCGGAAGCCAATTGATATGCATGTCCTGCATATTCGGTTTGACAGATTTCGATATCAAAATCTGTAAGTTTTTCTCTTTGGGCTTCTATCTGTTTGATGATTTTCTTTTTCCCTTTTGTTCCGGAAATAGGATTGACTATAAATCTTATTTTGGTCATATAAGAAAAGGTATCTGTATTTGTGATATTGATTTGCACAAAAGTAGAGCAATTCATCGGGGAAGCGATAAAGGATTGCACATAATTGTCGTTTTCTTGCAATTTTTGAGTATGCATAGAGTTCTGTTTAAGGATTTGTGTATCTTTGCACGTCAAAAAATAAGCAAAAAGTGTATGTGCTTTTACATTGTGCTTATTGATTAAAAAGATAAATATGGGATTATTACAAGAAAAATTGAGTAAGTTCAGATTGCCCCAGCATTATATGGAATTGGGAGTATATCCTTATTTCCGTGAAATAGTAGGTGCACAGGATACTGAAGTTATGATGGATGGCAGAAAAGTCTTGATGTTTGGTTCTAATTCTTACTTGGGACTTACACACGATGCGCGTATTGTGGAGGCTGCCATTGAAGCAACACGAAAGTATGGTACCGGTTGTGCTGGTTCTCGCTTTCTGAACGGAACGCTCGATCTACACGTGCAACTTGAGCGTGAGTTGGCTGAATTTGTAGGAAAAGATGATGCGTTGGTATATTCTACCGGATTTTCTGTAAACGAAGGTGTCGTATCTTGTCTTACAGACCGAAACGATTATATTATTTGTGATGATAGAGACCATGCTTCTATTGTGGATGGTCGTCGCTTATCATTCTCTACGCAGCTTAAGTTCAAGCACAACGATATGTCTTCTTTGGAGAAAGAGTTGATGAAGTGCCGACCTGAAGCAGTCAAACTTATAGTGGTTGATGGTGTCTTCTCTATGGAGGGCGATGTCACCAATCTTCCTGAAATCGTGCGTTTGAGTGAAAAGTACAATGCCAGCATCATGGTAGATGAAGCACATAGTATCGGTGTTTTCGGTCGTCAAGGTAGAGGAGTTTGTGACCACTTCGGACTTACAGATAAAGTAGATGTTTTGATGGGTACGTTCTCCAAATCTTTGGCTTCTATCGGAGGTTTTGTGGCAGCAGATAAAGATACCATCAATTGGTTGCGTCATAATTCGCGCTCTTATATATTCTCTGCAAGCAATACTCCTGCGGCTACTGCTGCGGCTCGTGCGGCATTGCATATCTTGAAGACGGAACCCGAGCGCATAGAAAACCTGTGGAGTATTACGAACTATGCATTGAAGACTTTCCGTGAAGCCGGATTCGAAATAGGAGATACTTCGAGTCCTATTATTCCGCTTTATGTGCGTGATGTGGAGAAGACTTTCCTTGTTACTCAAATGGCTTTCGAGGAAGGCGTATTCATCAATCCGGTTATTCCACCGGCATGTGCTCCTCATGATACATTGGTACGGTTGGCACTTATGGCAACTCACACCAAAGAACAAGTGGATTATGCGGCGGATAAATTATTGAAATGCTTTAAGAAGTTAGATATTATCAAGTGACAAGAAACGGGAAGCCGGAAATGCTTCCCGTTTTTGTTTACTTCCTGCAAATAGATTTTGGAGATTCGGAGAACCGAGCATTGACCACTTGCTGACTTTTGCTTTGCATTCTGAGTCACAAAAAATCATATCTCGAGAAATAGAAGCGGCGCGTGTCAGAAATTGATACGCGCCGCTTCTATTTTATTGTTTGTAGTTCTATTTATTTTGAGCTTTCGTATAGATGAGTTTCAGTGTGAGCTTGTCGTTCCCTCCGAATAGACGTGCGCTACTGATATCTATGTTGTGAGAAACGCCGATGATTGTCGTTACTTCTTGACCACTCGAAGTTTCGGTTTTCGTATCAAGTTTTACGGGGATGATGACAAGCTTATCCAAATCGGTTGTATTGGAACCGGCTGCTTTTTCCTTGAATAATTGACTAATCAGTCTGTTTAGTTGGGTAAAGTTGTAGCTGTTAGCCTTACTGTCGTAGGAAGCCAGGAATGAAGTCGAGCTATTGGGCAAAGAGTTCTTTTCGAAGAACGTGTACATGTCGCTTTTTCTTAGCAATAGTACGGACGGAGGAGCTGAGAGATTGAAAGCTCCCGATTTTTCTTCTTCATTGTATCTTGCCAAAGACAGTGTGACGGAATTCAAAGTATCTGCTTGATGCTTTTTATACAATTCGTCCAATGGCAGTGTCAATTCAGTGTAGAGTCCTGCCGGTGTCTTCAGATAAGTGCAAGTCTTGTCGTCGAGCAAATCCTTCAGTTTATCGGAGTTGGTAAAACGTGTGGAGGTGAAAACTTCTTTGTTTGCCAAGAAGTGAACGTATTGATAGGCTGTCGAATCGACAACTCCGGTAGACTTGCGTTTGGCTAAGTATTTTACTTTCAAGGTCAATGCCATGCCGTTCAAGTATAATACGGAGCCTTGTCCTTGTGTGTTGTGTATATAGAAGCCTTTCAGTACGTTGTTGATAAATGCTTTGGCGTCTTTGAAGTTATTCTTGTTCGTTACATACTTATTATAGATGTATGTTCCGAAGCTGTTTCCCAAGTCTGCTTTTATATTATGTATATACGTAGTTGCTTTGCGAGTCTTATATGGAACCGAAAGATTTTCTGCCGTATAATTGATTTCTGCTATGGGTGTTGCGGAGCTGTCGTAGTAGTCCGAAGGATTAAAAGACGTGTAGTACAGTTTTTTGTCTTGTCCGTCGTCCTTGATGACTTTGTTGAGTGTATCTATGCGCAGTTTCAAAACCGAAGCACTGTCTCCGAAATAAGAGGTATAGTTGAATTGCAGCGATGTTTCTTCTATCCCTTGTGTGGTAGATGGAAACTCAAAGTTCTCGGGGCAGTTGATTTGCGCGATGAAATCGGCACTGAAATCTCCGTATTTAGGGTCTGTGTATTTACCCAAGTAGGCTGTTGCCATACGCGAATAAACCGAGTCCATACGCAAAGTTTGAGAACTTATATTGTAAGTATTGCTGAGTGCCGTGATTTTTTCGTTGTCATAAACGAATTTTCCGATACCCGGCGTCTCGTCATCGCAACTGTATAAGCATCCGCTTATCAATGCGATAAGGGGGAGATATTTCATTTTCATAGGAGTATTGTCTTCACTCTTTCGAACCAAGAATGCTGTTGTATAGCTCGTTGCAGGCTTCTGCCAACATGTCGCCTTCGCTATATTCCACAAAGGGTTTGTTTAAGCTCTTGGCATAGTCGATTATGTTTTGATTTACTTTTTCGCTGTTTTGCACGATGCCGTCCGAGTAAGCCACCGCCAGTTTGCAGAAGTCTTCGTGCGAAGTCGGTTCGCTCATCATGGAGGTGTCTTCGGGTGTGATGCCTTTGAGCATCATCAGTTGTGTCAGTCCTTCTGCCAAAGGTTGAGAAAAACCATCTTCATAAACAGAGTAGATTACTTTGGAGTTTTTGAAAGAGGGGTCTTCGTGATAATACTTCTTTATATAAAGTGGGACGATGGAACTCATCCAACCGTGACAGTGAATGATATCCGGAGACCAACGCAGTTTTTTAACGGTTTCCAAAACGCCTCTTGCGTAGAAGATGGCGCGTTCGCCATTGTCTTCGTATTCTTTGCCTTCTTCGTCTGTCGTCATGAGACGGTGTTGGAAGTAGTCGTCGTTGTCGATGAAATATACTTGTCTGCGTGCAGATTGTATAGAAGCAACTTTTATGATTAGCGGGTGGTCTGTCTCGTCGATGATGAGGTTCATGCCCGATAAACGAATGACTTCGTGAAGTTGATTTCTGCGTTCGTTTATATTGCCCCATTTAGGCATGAATGTTCTGATTTCGTTTCCTTTGTCTTGGATGGCTTGGGGGAGGTCTTGACCGATTACAGATAGTTCACTCTGGGGTACGTAAGGAGTGATTTCTTGTGTAATAAATAATACTCGTTTTGCACTCATGTTTTTGTTGCTCGTTATTTAGATGCAAAGTTACAAAAACTTGGTTTGACGTCCAAGTACCTGCTCTGCTATAAACATTATTGTTTGTTAATCTCAAATTTGTAAGCATTCGTGTAAGTTCCGAATATAGAAGGGATAGTGTGAGTTGTAGAAGCAGAAGTGTCTTTGTTTGTTATGCTCGTTATCCGAAAGCGGGTTTACGCATTTGTCGTCTTGCAGGTATTACGGTTTACTGCATAAATATACACCTCTCTTTGTACCTTCTCAACTCTCAAACTTAGAACTTCAAACTACCTATTATATTGCCAATTTGATAACAACATGTTGTCAAGTTGATAGCATCATGTTGCTATCGCGATGAGAACA
>JBGXXU010000147.1:0-7072 GCA_041814865.1 Phocaeicola sp.
AAAGATATTGATGGGTGTACCCTCCAATTTCCAGCGTTCGCGCATCTTGTTTTCAAGAAAACGTTTGTACGGTTCTTTCACGTATTGTGGAAGATTTGCGAAGAATACGAACGAGGGTATTTGCGTATTGGGCAATTGTGTCACATACTTTATTTTGATATACTTTCCTTTGTTGGAGGGTGGAGGATATGCTTCAATCAATGGCAATAACTCTTCGTTCAGTTTGGCAGTGGGGATACGTGTCGTACGTGCAGCATACACTTCTTTCGCCAGTTCGAGCACTTTGAAGATGCGTTGTTTCGTCAGTGCGGAAGTGAAAATAATGGGAAAGTCCGTGAACGGAGCAAAGCGATTGCGAATGGCTTCTTCGTAGTTTTTCATCACTTTGACAGTTTTTTCTTCTATCAAGTCCCATTTGTTCACCACAACCACCAATCCCTTTTGGTTGCGATTGATGAGTGAAAAGATATTCAGGTCTTGTCCTTCTATTCCTCGCGTGGCATCTATCATCAGTATGCAGACATCCGAGCTTTCTATGGCACGAATAGAGCGTATCACCGAATAGTATTCAAGGTCTTCGCTCACCTTGTTTTTTTTGCGGATACCTGCCGTATCCACCAGATAAAAGTCGAAACCGAACTTGTTGTATCGTGTATAAATAGAGTCGCGCGTAGTACCTGCTATGTCGGTCACAATGTTGCGCTCTTCGCCTATAAAAGCATTGATAAGTGAGGACTTTCCTGCATTGGGACGTCCTACCACTGCAAAGCGCGGAATATCTTCTTCGAGTATTTCATCGACTTCTTTGCGAAACTTGGTCAAAACCAAGTCCAATAAATCTCCCGTACCGCTTCCGCTCACCGCAGATACACAATAAGGGTCTCCCAAGCCAAGCGTATAAAACTCGGCTGCATTGTATTGCAAATCGTTATTGTCTGTTTTGTTGGCAACAACTATCACCGGTTTTTTGGTACGACGCAAGATAGATGCGACCTCCATGTCCAAATCTGTTACGCCACTTACGACGTCCACGACAAAGAGTATCACGTCTGCTTCGTCCATGGCAAGCAACACTTGCTTGCGTATTTCTTCTTCGAACACATCGTCCGAGTTCACTACCCATCCGCCAGTGTCTACCACCGAGAATTCTTTGCCTACCCATTCGGCTTTACCGTATTGACGGTCGCGTGTGGTACCTGCCTGTTCGTTTACGATGGCTTGACGTGCCTTGACAAGGCGATTAAATAAAGTGGACTTTCCTACGTTGGGGCGTCCTACTATTGCTACTAAGTTTGCCATATTCTTTCTTGTATTTCGGCTGTCGCAGCCGTATGTTAATCTAATTGATAACCGAAGTTTTTCAGTTCTCTATCCGAATTTCTCCAGTCTTTGTCTACTTTGACAAAGATTTCGAGGTAAATGCTTTTTTGGAAAAACTGCTCGAGTGTTCTACGTGCTTCGGTCGCTACTTTCTTCAAAGCTTTGCCTTGTTTACCGATGATAATACCTTTCTGCGAATCGCGTTCCACATAAATCACGGCATTGATGTGTATGCTCTTTGTTTCTTCCTTGAACTGTTCTACCACGACTTCCGCCGCATAAGGTATCTCTTTATCGTAGTAAAGCAATATCTTCTCACGAATTATCTCCGTTACAAAGAAGCGGGCAGGCTTGTCTGTCCATTGGTCTTTGCCGAAGTAAGGCGGACTGTCGGGGATGAGTTCTTTAATTTTCTTCATCACCACATCCACATTAAACTTTGCCGTAGCCGAAATAGGAATGATGTCTGCTTTCGGCAAGAGTTCGTGCCACTTGTCTACCAGATTTGTCAGTATTTCCTGATTGCCCAAGTCTATCTTGTTGATGAGCACTATCACGGGAACATCCATGCGACCGACCTTTTCGATGAACTCTATGTTCTTGTCGGGCTTCTCTACGATATCCGTCACGTAGAGCAACACGTCTGCATCGCTCAATGCCGACTCCGAGAAATGCAACATCGACTCCTGCAACTTGTAGTTGGGTTTGAGGACTCCGGGTGTATCGGAAAACACAATTTGCATCTCGTCTGTATTGAGAATACCCATGATGCGATGACGCGTGGTTTGTGCTTTGAACGTAGCGATAGAGATACGTTCGCCCATCAGCAAGTTCATGAGTGTGGACTTGCCTACATTGGGATTGCCTACGATGTTTACAAAACCGGCTTTGTGCATGAATGTATTTTATTGATAAGTGGAAAAGTCAACGAGTTGACAAGGAAAAAACTTTGCTAAACTTTCTTCCCTGCCAACTTGTTGTCTATATTATATATGAAAACGATTACTCGCTATCGTAACCCCATTTGAGGTAAGTGGCTCCCCATGTGAATCCGGCACCGAAAGCTGTCAAGATGAGGTTGTCGCCTTTTTTGAGTTGCTTTTCGTAATCCCAAAGACACAAAGGTATGGTTCCTGCGCTGGTGTTTCCGTAGCGTCCTATGTTTATCATCACACGCTCCATCGGGACGTCCAAACGCTGTGCCACTGCATCGATGATACGTAAGTTGGCTTGATGTGGTACTACCCAGTTGATGTTTTGTCCGTTCAAACCATTGCGTTCTGCCACTTCTGTTACTACTGCAGACATATTGGATACGGCATATTTGAATACCGTCTTGCCTTCTTGATGTATATAGTGCATCTTATGGTCGATGGAGAAATAAGAAGCCGGACATACGGAACCGCCTGCTTTCATGTGCAGATAGGGCAAACCTTTGCCGTCCGTGCGCAAGAGCGAATCCAACACTCCGACTTTTTCCGTAGTAGGTTCGAGCAATACTGCTGCTGCACCGTCGCCGAAGATGGGAGCCGTAGCACGGTCCGAATAGTCTACCATAGACGACATCTTGTCTGCACCGATGACGATGACTTTCTTGTATCGCCCTGTTTCTATCATGGTAGCACCCAGCTCCAGTGTGTAGAGGAAACCGCAGCATGCCGCCGAGATGTCCATTGCGAAAGCATTGGAAAGTCCCAATTTTTCGCATACGATAGAAGCTGTGGAGGGGAATTTGTAGTCGGGAGTAGTGGTAGCCAGCAATACGCAGTCTATTTCTTCGGGTTTGAAACCTGTTTTTTGCATCAACTGCTTGGCTGCTTTTCTGGCGAGATAAGAGGTACCAAGACCTTCTTCTTTCAAGATACGGCGTTCTTTCACGCCGATGCGTGTCATTATCCACTCGTCGCTGGTGTCTACCATGCGCGAGAGTTCGTCGTTGGTAAGTACATAGTCCGGAACGAAACCTCCTATACCTGTAATTACCGCATTTGTTTTTTCCATGATTTTTGCTGTGTTTTGAAAGGTTTTATTCAAGAAAAGCCGAAGAGCCGAAGCTCACCGGCTTTATTCTCTGTAATAAAACACACACGAGTTTTCGAGAGTAGAGTGTTCTCTTCGTTAGAGAGCGGCTTCTTTCACGATAGCGATTTTGCCTCTGTAATATCCGCAAGCACCGCATACAGTGTGGTATACATGCCATTCACCGCAGTTGGGGCAAATAGCCAAAGTAGGAGCTACTGCTTTGTCGTGAGTTCTTCTCTTTGCAGTTCTCGTCTTCGATTGTCTTCTTTTGGGATGTGCCATTTTCTTACTATTTAATTATTGTTTTAATATCTTCTTCAGTGCGTCCCAACGTGGGTCGGTCGGCTTTTCTTCTGTATCTTCGGTAGTTTCTTCGTTTGCTTCTTCTGCTCCGTAACGACAGAGATAATCCATCATTGCTTCGTCGCATTCTCCATCTTCGTGCACATGGTGTATGGGAATATCCAAAGCTATAAACTCGTAGATATACCACGACACATCTATACGCCCTTCCTCTTCGGGTATAATGATGATGTCGTTGTCGTCCGAGAAAGTTGCGCCCAATTTTACGAGCAGTTCGCCTTCGGTGGAAACGGGCAGTTCCATTTCTTCGAGACATCTGTCGCATTCCACAAAAATAGAACCTTCGATGTCGAAACCGAGAGTAAAGGAATCTATATTCTTCCTCACCGACAGGTCGACAGAAAGGTTTCCACGTTTCACTGCCGGAGCTTCGATGGCAGAAAAAAACGCATCGTCAATCACAAAACTGTGCTGTTGCACAAGTGTTTGCATGTCTCTTAGCGGAATTCTGTACTCATCCAATCGTCCCACACTGAACAGCTTTACATAAACTAGAGTGCAAAGATATAAAAAATAATCATGACAAGAATAAGTCGGAGTTTTTTCGTTGGAAAATACGCTTCGGCATACATCGCCGAGAAAGGAGTTTCGGTACGAGTATTTGATACACAGATATACAAATGCTGTTTTTACGCGGTCTTTTCAGGAAGGAAAAGGCATGCGTTACGACACGAAAAACGATGCTCTCGTAAGGTTTTCTTCTTCCGCAAAAGCTCTTCAAAATCTCTGTTTTTGATGAGAGAAAAATGCCTCTACGATACCTTCCTGATGCGATTATGTTGTTAACATTCTTTGACGCTGTTGTCATCGCGATAGCAACATGTTCTTATCGCGATAGCAACATGATGCTATCGACTTGACAACATGTTGTTATCAAATTGGCAATATATAGATAGTTTGAAGGGGCGAGTTTTTGAGTTGACGAGGTACGAGGAGAGATGTTTTGCGTAGCGGAAGTCTGCGATTCAAAGAAGCTGCTTCTTTCTTTTCCTTTTATATCGGAAGAAGTAGAAATCCGAAGGGTATTGCGGTGCCTTTGTCAACGGTAAAAAACACCGACAGAGAGCAAACGCTTGTCTGCAGAAAGCAGGGTGTAAGTGATAAAGCCACGAACGGAAGCTGGCAACGCAAGCATGGGTTCCGAAGTACGCAACAACTCGCGCCCCGTACAGTCGGAGAGTATCAACACACCGCCTCGGGGAATGGCAGGCAAAACGCCTGAGGTAAACAGTACCTCGCCATGGGGTTGGGCAGAGTGAACGGCAACGCTCTCATTGCCGAAACGGTCTGTTGCCGTAACAGCCCAATAAGGTGCATTGCGCAGCGGATGATGAGCCGGCACGAGATATTCGCATCCGCGTACGCCGGTTGCCACCAAATGTTCCGCACGCTCTATATCCACCGGTAGAACGTGGCTCGCATAGACACAGTAAGCCAAGGGTAGGTGTCGGGGATGTGTGCCTGCCGTCCACGACAGACGAAGCGCGGCGTCGGAAGCAGTCACTTGCAGTTGCGCAGGTGCATGCGGAACAGGTACATTCATCCATGTCATGGGAGGTATCGCAGCAGGATATGCGTAAACCGTTTCTTTCAGTTCGTCCAACAATCCCTTCGTATTGTTCAACAAGAATTTGTTGCGGAAATATGCCTGCCCGCGTCCTCCCGATTGGCGAGAGAAATGTACTTGTCTGACAATTTCGTCGAGCGACCAGTTGCGCTCTTGAGGATGCAAGAAGTAAATACCCAATCCGGGAACGATGGGTCGTCCGTTGCTATTCTCCACCCAATCGAGCGCAAAAGGATAAAAGTTATTGCCTTCGAAATACATCATGGGGAATATCATGTCGTGTATTCCTTCTGCCAACCATGCTTTCACGTCCTGATGTACGGTGCGAAACGCATTCCAGCCTTTGGAAGAATAACGCGGTGTGTCTGCAAACTTGCCGATGGGAGCACTGCTCACTTTGACCCAGGGTTTTTGTTGTTTCACTTCTCGATAGATTTCCCTTACGATATGGGTGATGTTGTCGCGTCGCCACTGCTCCTTGCTTTTCCCGTTCCCGTAACGACGGTATGTGTCTGCATCGGGAAACTTACCGGCATTCTCCGGGTAACGTATATAATCCAGATGTATCCCGTCCACATCGTAATGCTTTACGATTTCGTCGACCAAAGTTTTCAGATAAACAGCTGTTTCCGGATGACCGGGATTGAGGTACCACGCGCCATCGTGTTGTTTGCAGAGTTCCGGTCTTCGCTTGACCACGCTTTGCGCACCCAAAGCATTCACTTGTCTTGTATTGCCTACGGGCATGGTAACCAACCACGCATGGAGTTCCATTCCTCGCTTATGGCATTCTTCTATTGCAAACTGCAATGGGTCGTACTGAGGATGACGCCCGTTCTTGCCTGCTATATTTTCGTCGAAAGGTTCATAACGAGACGGATAAATCATTGCTCCCCTCGTGCGCACCTGCAACAGCACGGTATTGAATTGCGCTTCTTTCAGGCGGTCGAGTATCTGTCGCAACTCCGTTTGTTGACGAGTTATTCCTTCGGGGGAAGTAGCTTTTGTCGATGGCCAATCCATTCCTCCCAACGTAGTCAGCCACGTGGCTCTGATTTCATACTTGGGTTGTGCCACGACGACAGACCATCCTATACATATATATAATAAGGTAAGAAAAAGAATCTTTCGCATAATCATTCTTCGTTATAAAGTGCACAAACTTAGGAAATGTGGCTATAAGGAGAAAATAATATAAAGCTTATCAAACTTTATATACAAAAATTACTACATTCGCATTGTTCCATGTTATAAATTGCAATGGAACAAAGATTATCAACGTAATACATATCGCTATGAAATGCAGAAAATCTTTGCTCGCTTTAACGCTACTGGGCGCATCAGTATGCACTTGGGCACAAAACAAAGACATATCACTGAAGTGGTATGGAAAGGTAGAAGCCGATTGGTATTATAACAGTCGCTCCAATGTGGAAGGTATGGAAGGACTATTTCTCGCTTATCCCAAAGACAAACAACTCGACAAAAACGGAAAAGACCTCAATGCTTCGCAAACGGCAAGCACTTATGTCATGGAAACACGACTCGGTTTGGATATTGCAGCACCGGACTTTCTCGGCGCCAAGACTTCGGGTAAGATAGAGATAGACTTCCGTGGCGTAGGCGGCGACTTCTTTCTGTTGCGTTTGCGTCATGCTTACATGAACTTGGATTGGGGAAAATCCTCGCTTCTTTTGGGACAAACATGGCATCCACTGAGCGCAAGTATGATGCCCGAAGTCATCAACCTCAATGCCGGCTCTCCGTTCCAACCATTCTCTCGCGCTCCGCAATTACGTT
>JBGXXU010000148.1:0-3956 GCA_041814865.1 Phocaeicola sp.
AACCGCCGACCCTCTGCTTGTAAGGCAGATGCTCTAAACCAGCTGAGCTAAACGCCCGTGCTTCATCTCTGTTGCGTGTGCAAAGGTAGTGCTTATTTTCAGTTGCGCAAGCATTATAATTACTTTTTTGCTCATATGAGAAAAGTTTATGCTCATACGAGGAAAGTGCAACGGAGAAGTGCGGGCTTACTCCATCTCTTCGTCGTACTGTTGATAGAGGAAGTCGTTGTAAGGATATTTCTGTACGTGGAGTTCGCGTATCTTGGCATAGAGCCATTGGCGCAATCCGTCGATATTCGTCCGCTCTTTGGCAGAAATGAAGATGCAGTTGTCGTGCAACTTCGCCATCCAAGTTTGTTGCAGTTCTTCCGGAGTGATATTCTCGCGTGTGCGTGGCGTGAGGTCGTCTTCGTCTTTACGGATATAGGTATACGCGTCGATTTTGTTGAAGATTATCATGGTGGGTTTTCCTGCTGCGCCAAGGTCGGCGATGGTCTTGTCCACCACTTTGATTTGGTCTTCGAAATCGGGGTGCGATACGTCTACCACGTGTACAAGCAAGTCGGCTTCCCGTACTTCGTCGAGTGTGGATTTGAAAGATTCCACCAAGTCTGTCGGAAGTTTGCGAATAAATCCTACGGTATCCGAAAGCAGAAAAGGAAGGTTCTCGATGATGACCTTGCGCACGGTGGTGTCGAGTGTGGCGAAGAGTTTGTTTTCGGCGAAGACATCGCTTTTGGAGAGCAGGTTCATCAAGGTGGATTTGCCTACGTTGGTATATCCCACCAATGCCACGCGTATCAGTCGTCCGCGATTTTTGCGTTGCGTATTCTTTTGCGTGTCTATTTCTGCCAGACGTTGTTTGAGCAGTGTCATGCGATTGAGGATGATACGGCGGTCCATTTCCAACTGTGTTTCGCCGGGACCGCGCAAACCTACCGAGCCTTTTCCGCCGCCAGCTCCCGAGCCGCCACCTTGTCGCTCCAAGTGTGTCCACAAGCGTTGCAGACGTGGAAGCATGTATTTATATTGTGCCAACTCCACTTGCGTTTTTGCATTGGCAGTTTGTGCGCGCATGGCGAATATGTCGAGGATGAGCGATGTGCGGTCGAGTATTTTCACTTTGAGTTCTGCTTCTATGTTTCTCAGCTGTTTGGCAGAGAGTTCGTCGTCGAAGATGACCATCCCGATGGCTGTTTCTTCGTTTTCGTTTTGCAGTTCGAGGTATTCCTTTATTTCTTGCAGTTTGCCCTTTCCCACGTACGTCACGGAGTGGGGAGCGTCCAGTTTTTGGGTGAAGCGTTTCACGACATTGGCTCCTGCCGTCTCGGCAAGAAAAGCCAGTTCGTCCAGGTATTCGTTTGTTTTGCGCTCGTCTTGTGTTTGGGTGATGATACCAACCAATACGGCGGTTTCCGCTTTCGCCTCGGATATGACAAATTCTTTCATCTACTTGATTTTGTTTGGAACGACAAAGATAAGCCAAGTTTTCAGTCGACGCTTTTTCGCTTTGTAAGTTTTTTGTTTTGATGTGTTTCGCTTGCGCAAAAACTATGTTGCGCAAGCGGATTTGATAGCAACATGTTGTCAAGTCGATAGCATCATGTTGCTATCGCGATAAGAACATGTTGCTATCGCGATGACAACAGCGTCAAAGAATGTTAACAACAAAATCGTATCAGGAAGGCATCGTAGAGGCATTTTTCTTTCATCAAAAAAGCGATTTTTCGAGGTTTTTTCGAGCTGTAAAAACATTGCGCAGCGACGGCTTTTTTATTGCATGACAATGCTGCATGCAAGTGTCTTTTGCCGATGAAACCATATCCGGGAATGTTGTCCGCAGACTTCTCCTTTTTTTCTGTCTTTCGTCGCACTTTTGCGGATACGTAAACTATCGCTAAATTTGCACACATACTTAAATACTTATCACAATGAGCAATCAGCGATACATGAAACGTGGCGTTTCGGCATCCAAAGAAGATGTGCATGCTGCTATCAAGAATATAGACAAAGGTATTTTCCCACGTGCTTTTTGTAAAATCATTCCCGACATATTGGGGGGCGACCCGGAGTACTGCAATATCATGCATGCAGACGGTGCCGGTACCAAGTCGTCGCTGGCGTATATGTATTGGAAAGAAACAGGCGACATCAGCGTCTGGAAAGGTATCGCACAGGATGCGCTCATCATGAACATAGACGACCTCCTCTGCGTGGGAGCGGTAGACAACATTCTGGTTTCGTCCACCATCGGGCGGAACAAACTCCTGATACCGGGCGAGGTGATTTCTGCCATCATCAACGGAACGGACGAACTGATGGCTGAACTGCGCGAAATGGGTATCGGTGTTTATGGTACGGGAGGCGAAACTGCCGACGTGGGCGACCTGGTGCGTACCATCATCGTGGACTCCACCGTGACGTGCAGAATGAAACGTGCCGATGTGATAGACAATGCCAATATCCGTCCCGGCGACGTCATCGTGGGAATGGCATCCTACGGACAAGCCACCTACGAACAGTCGTACAACGGCGGTATGGGTAGCAACGGTTTGACCAGCGCACGCCACGATGTATTCTCCGATTATCTGGCAAAGAAATACCCCGAAAGTTACGATGCCGCCGTGCCCGAAGAGTTGGTGTATAGCGGTTCGTTGCGTTTGACCGATGCGGTGGAAGGCAGTCCGCTCGATGCCGGCAAACTGGTACTTTCGCCCACGCGCACCTATGCCCCCGTCATCAAAGCCGTGTTGGACTCTTTGCGTCCGCATATTCATGGCATGATACACTGTTCGGGCGGTGCACAAACCAAGATAATGCACTTCTTGGGCGAAGGCTGTCGTGTGGTGAAAGACAATATGTTTCCCGTACCACCGCTCTTCCGCACCATCAAGGAACAAAGCGGTACCGACTGGGAAGAAATGTATAAAGTCTTCAATATGGGACATCGCATGGAAGTTTACCTCCCCGCAGACTATGCCGACGAGGTGATGCGCATCACACGCACATTCGGCATCGACACCCAGATAGTAGGGCGCGTGGAAGCCTCCGACAAACGCGAATTGATAATAGAAAGCGAATTCGGAACTTTCAGATACTGATATGGTACAACGAAGCAAATTCCCGACAAAGATTGCCTGTTGTCATCGAATAGCTTCTTGTTGCGTTTTTACCTTGTACCTGTTCAGGTAATCATCGCTTTATTACATATGTCGGAAGACTTTCCACAATACAAAAATCAATATAAACCACATGGCAGGAAACAATACATTGCTTGAAAAATTGGAAGGATTGGTGGCACGTTTCGAAGAAGTGTCTACACTCATCACAGACCCGAACGTGATAGCCGACCAAAAAAGATACGTCAAACTGACAAAAGAATACAAAGACTTGGGCGAATTGGTACGTACACGCAATGAGTATGTACAATGTATCAACGGATTGGACGAAGCCAAAGAAATGTTGCTCAACGAAAGCGACCCCGAAATGAAAGAAATGGCACGCGAGGAAGTAGCACATTGCGAAGCGCGTATCCCCGTGTTGGAAGAAGAGATAAAACTGCTCCTTGTCCCTGCCGACCCGCAAGACGACCGCAACGCCATCCTTGAAATACGTGGCGGTACGGGTGGAGACGAAGCAGCCATCTTTGCAGGCGATTTGTTTCGTATGTACACCAAGTATTGCGAAGACAAAGGCTGGCGCATAGAAGTCTCGAGCCTGAGCGAAGGCGCAGCCGGTGGCTTCAAAGAAATCATTTGTTCCGTATCGGGCGACAAGGTGTACGGCACATTGAAATACGAGTCGGGTGTGCATCGTGTGCAGCGCGTTCCTGCCACCGAAACGCAAGGACGCGTACATACTTCGGCGGCCTCTGTGGCTGTCCTGCCCGAAGCGGAACCGTTCGATGTGGAAATCAACGAAGGAGAAATCAAGTGGGATACTTTCCGCAGCAGCGG
>JBGXXU010000149.1:0-6454 GCA_041814865.1 Phocaeicola sp.
AAAACTCGCCCCTTCAAACTATCTATATATTGCCGATTTGATAACAACATGTTGTCAAGTCGATAGCATCATGTTGCTATCGCGATAAGAACATGTTGCTATCGCGATGACAACAGCGTCAAAGAATGTTAACAACAAAACGCTGTCAGAACAGCTTCCTGATGGGATGAGAAGGTGTGTATGAGCGCACGGAAAAAACAATCTTCCACTCCTTCATTATAAAAGAGAGAAACGGAGTAGCGAGAGCACAGGGCGTTGTTTGGCAAAACAACTTTCCTTGTATCTTGTCGACTCGTAAACTTGGGACTTCAGGAAGGCGTCGGAGAGTTTTCTTGCTCTCTGTCGGGCGAAAACTTCTGTGCGGCTTTGCGGCTTTCTTGCAGGTTATCTTTACTTTTGTTCGTCATTATAAATCGTATATACCTCATGACTACCCCACATTATACTTTCGAGATTTGTGCCAATTCGGTAGAGAGTGCCGAAGCTGCACAGGCAGGCGGTGCGCAACGCGTGGAACTCTGCGCCGGTATCCCCGAAGGTGGTACGACGCCTTCTATCGCTACCATTCGCAAGGCGTGCGAGACGTTGGACATACGCGTACACCCTATCATCCGACCGCGTGGAGGCGATTTTCTCTATACACCGCTCGAAGTGGAAATCATGGAAGAAGACATTCGGCAAGCCGTCGATGCTGGAGCGCATGGTGTGGTCATCGGTTGTCTTCTACCCGACGGGACATTGGACCATCGTACCATGCGCCGATTGGTGGATGCCGCACGGGGCAGGTCGGTGACTTGTCATCGGGCGTTCGACTATGTGGCAGACCCGCTGCGTGTCATAGACGAACTGGTAGACTTGGGTGTGGAGCGTATTCTTACTTCGGGACAGCAAGCCACAGCTTTGCTCGGCGTGGAATGCTTGGCGCAATGTGTGCGTCATGCACACGGACGTATCATCATCATGCCGGGTTGCGGAGTGAACGAGGAGAATATAGCTGAAATAGCACGACGCACGGGAGCCGAAGAGTTTCATTTCTCTGCGCGCACAAAAAAAGAGAGCCGAATGCTCTTGCGCAATCCGGCTCTCTATATGGGCGACCAAGGCGTAGATGAATACGCAGTGGATGTGACTTCCGCCGAACGTGTCCGTCGGACGATAAGTGCGTTGCGAGGTTTTTAAGTAGAGAAAGTCGTGAGTCTCGTATGAAGAACCACCGAAACTCACGACTGTCCCAATCGTTTCAAATCATAATCCGTGTATGACTTTGAGCAGTTGCTCGCCCATGCCGATGGTGTAGCCTTCGGACTCGAACACCACGCGGTTGAACGTATCGCCTATATATATAATAGGTAATGCGCCACCGTTGGGCGATTTCATGTTATCGGTGATTTGTTTTCTGATTTTTCCGTTCACATCGATACCGAACACCACATTCTTCGGCAGGTTGGGGAAATCTTGCGGACGGAACATGCGGTATTCGCTTTCGTTGGCAAAGAGGAAAATCATGGTGCGTCCCCACGCTTCGATTTCTTCTTTCATCTTTTCGATATCTTTCAGTGCGTGGTTGGTCGGTTCTTTATTCGGTTCGAGCAATCCTATCACGAAGTAACCGCGTCCCGTTGTAGAAAGTATGGATACTTCTTTGTCTGCACCTATGGGCAAGAAAGTTTCTTCCGAGTTGCAATTGCCTATTACGTTTACGGCTTCCTTGTCCACCGGAATACGCAGTGCCGCCACCGTATTGCTTTGTGTTGCAACGGGGAAAAATGTCACTTCGGTGAGTACGCTTCCGTTTGCCATTCTATTGCCCGATGTGAGCATATAATATCCGCTTTCTACGGTATTGGGATTTTTGAAAAGGCTTTCCCATGTTCCGTCTTCGGGATAGTTCAGGAGTTGGAACGTACCGTTTTCCCATTTGGAAAGTGTGAAATGTGAGTAATAAGCAGGATTTTTCATGCGTCCTTGCGGTTCGAATGTCATTTGCAGCATACCGGTCTTTATTTCTTTCTTTTCTTCGCTGTCGAAGTTGGCAAAGACCGTACGTTCTTTGTGTTTGTAGTAAACTTTTCCGTCGACAGGGTCTTCCCAAGCTGCTATGCCCAACGAGCGTGCCATTGCCACGAAGAATACTTTGCGCGATTCGGATGTTACCACGCGACTTCTCCATGTTCCGATGGGCGAAGCAATGGTTTTCACGGTGCTGATGTCATTGCGCAACGTAAGGTTGTTTCTGCACCAAGCCACCAAATTGTCGGGGTCTTCTCGGAAAGCTTTCTGCAAGTCGGCAGGAATTTGTTCCTGGAAATAACGGCGATAAGCAGAGAGCAATTCTACGGATACACGTGGGTTGAGTACTTCTGTCGATGATGCTTCTGTCGATGTGTGCAACAAGTGGTCGAGCAATATGTCGGCAGGCGTATCGCGCAAGTCTTTGAGAGAAATGGCGAACAATAGATTGACGGCTTGTTTTCCTTTGTTTGCTTGTACGGCTTGTTTCAGGAAACGCTTCAGTTCGTCATGATTGCCACGCGATGCGATGAGCAGGTCGGCGATGCGTGCCGTATCCAGTTTCAACTCTTCGGCAAAACGTTTGGCTGTTTCGCGAGTGGCGAATGTTTGTACGTAAGCGTTGCGTATGGAGTCTTCTTCTGCCATACGACGGGTATTTTCTGCTTTTTGTGCTTCGGTTACGGGTGGGAGTGTGTTGTTTTCCTTCGGCGGAACGATGTGAAAACTGTATTGCAACATCTCGTTCGGCATCTTATCCAATACGATGGTGGTGAGTTCCTGTTTGCCGGACGAAAGTTTGCCTATACCGAAGGTGTTGTCTTTGGAAGCCAAAACGAAAATATCTCCCAATCCCGATTGCAACGACGCCTTTCCTTGTGCATCTGTTGTTTTTCGTGAAGCCGGAAAGAACTCCGCATAATTGTAAATACGAAATTCTATGTTGGCATCGGGAACCGGTTTGCCGTTGCGGTCTACTACTTGCACGGTGTTGTGTGCTGTTGCAGCATAGTTTTCCGTGATGTTTATTTCGGTGTAATTGGGCGTGCGTTTCATCACGTCTTCGGGACCGTTGTAAGCTCCGAATACTCTTGTGTGCATGAGCATTCCGCGCGATGCCGGCGCATTGAACCAACCCAGATTGAGAACGGGTTCGGGTTCGCAAGCACCGAGAAAATACCATTTACCGTCAGCCCATGCTTCTACCCACGCGTGATTGTCGTCGGTATGCGCCCAACGCGGTGTGTATACTTGACGGGCAGGAATACCTACCGAACGGAGTGCCGCAACGAGAAAAGTCGACTCTTCGCCGCAACGACCGTAAGCTGTTTTTACACTGGCGAGCGGTGAGCTTGTACGACTGTCGGACGGCGTGTAGACTACTTTCTCGTGACACCAGTGATTGACTTCGAGAATGGCATCGTAAGCATTAAGTCCTTTCAGGCGTGGTAGCAACTCTTTGGGAAATACAAGTCGTGCGTGGTCTAAGTTCTCATTGTTCACGCGCACCGGCAAAACGAAATGGCGGAATATCATATCGGGAATGTTGCTGTTCCATGCTGCGGTGTTGCGCGTTGAGAGGGTAGAACGTATTTGTTCCAAATAGAAGTCGCCGGTATAGTCGATGGCATCGGATGCCGTCATGTAAGCGTAGAGAAATGTGAGTGCGTCGCGTTCGTCGGTTGTGAGGTCTTTGCGCTCCATGACGGAGAAGAGATTACCCGACGGTAACTGTTGTTGTTTGAGGTGAAAGTCTGCGTAGACTTTTTTGCGGTATTGCGGGTCTGTACCCAATACGTTGCCTGCCAATGCGGGAATTGCCAGCAACAAGGAAAGCAATAAGGAAAGTTGTTTTCTCATGGCAAAAGGGGATTAACGTAAAGAAATGATATTGCGAAGGCTTCCGTAACGGAAGAAAAGTAATGGCGAGCCGATGAGAGCAGGTCTTGGCAAACTGTTTCTCTCATGCACTCGCCATGCGTTCGTTTTCAGAGATTGTCCTTTTCTATATCCTTGAAGTACTTGTAGGTACCATGTTTCAACTCGTCGGTTGCAGTTTCATCGCACACTATGATGCCGTGCGGATGCAATTGGAGCGCGCTGATTGTCCACATCTGACATACGCTACCTTCGATGGCGTGTTTCAATGCACGTGCTTTGCCTATGCCGTTGCACAGGATGAGCACTTCGCGTGCATCCAATACTGTGCCGACACCGACGGTAAGTGCAGTCTTTGGTACTTTGTTGATGTCGTTGTCGAAAAAGCGAGAGTTGGCTACGATGGTGTCTGTGGTCAGTGTCTTGATGCGTGTGCGTGAAGACAGCGAAGAACCCGGTTCGTTGAACGCGATGTGTCCGTCGGGACCTATGCCGCCCAAGAAAAGGTCGATACCGCCTGCTTTGCGAATAGCTGCTTCGTATTGTTCGCATTCGGCAACAAGGTCGGGTGCGTTGCCGTTGAGGATGTGTATATTTTTTCTGTCGATGTCTATATGGTCGAAGAAGTTCTTGAACATGAAAGAATGATAACTCTCCGGGTGTTCTTCGGGCAAGTCTACATATTCGTCCATATTGAAAGTCACCACATGGCGGAAGGATACTTTGCCTGCTTTGTGCAAGTCTATGAGTGCGCGATACATACCGAGCGGTGAAGAACCGGTAGGCAAGCCCAATACGAAAGGCTTTTCGGCAGTTGGTTTCGCTTGATTGATACGGCTTGCCACATAGTTGGCAGCCCATGCGGACAAGTGTTGATAGTCCGGTTGGATGATTACTCTCATTATAAATATATTATTGATTCATGAATTACTTGCAAAGATAAAGAGGTGTGTACATAAACGCAAACAAAAGAGTTTGGACTTTTCTTTTGTGCAAAGACCACCGAAAGCATGCGAAACTCGCTGTTTCTCTTTACTTAAAGAATAAAACTTTTTTTTGTTGCGTAGCCGAAAAAAAAGGAAAAGCTTGCAGGTGTAACTGATGTATTTGAATATATTTGCGAAAGTTATAAAGAAAAAGGTCGTTACAGACTACTGTATTTTATATATCAAACCGCATTACGGATGGCATTCTGCAAGCGAGCCGTAAGCATAAACCTGAATTGATGATATGACACACTACTTGTTGAAAGAGTTGCAAAGAGCAACAAAAAATGCACAAGTGAAGAAAAAGATTATTACGCTTTTGCTGAGTAATACCACCATGACGATTGCAGATTTGTCCAGAGAGTTGGACTTGAGCGTTCCCACTGTGACCAAGTTCGTAGACGAAATGTGTGAGCGTGGTTATCTGGTGGAATGCGGAAAACTGGAAACGGGCGGTGGCAGACATCCCAATCTTTATGGCTTGTATGCAGACTCTTGCTACTTCGTGGGTGTGGAATTGAGCAAGGATACCATCAACTTGGGAATGATGAATTTCAAAGGAGAAATGATGTCCATGAAAGACAACATAGCCATCGTCGAGACGGAAGCGAAAGCCCTGGTAGAACAAATCTGCACTGAAATATCTCGTTTTATCGACGAGAACGGAGTAGACCGCGACAAGGTATTGAACGTTTGCGTGGCTATATCGGGACGTGTCAATCCGAAGAAAGGTTTCAGTTATAGTTTGCTCAATACGGGCGAACGTCCTGTGGCGGAAATTATGTCCGAACGTCTGGGTATACAAGTCATGGTAGACAACGATACACGTGCATTGGCATACGGCGAATACATGATAATGGATGGAGAGTATCCGGACAACTTCCTCTTTGTGAACGTGGGATGGGGACTCGGCATGGCTACGATACTCAACGGAAAGCCTTATATGGGAGTGTCCGGTTTCTCCGGAGAGATGGGACACAATCCTGCTTACGACAATCAAATCATCTGTCATTGCGGGAAGAAAGGATGTGTGGAAACAGAAGTTTCCTGTGCCGCACTCTATCGGAAATTCAAGGAAAGCATCACGAACGGTGAAAACTCCGTTGTCCTCAAGAAGAAGAAACGAAAAGAAGACATCACGTTGGAGGATATATTGGATGCCGTGCTCAAGGAAGATGTATTGGCAATAGAACTGGTGGAACAAATAGGTGCCGAACTGGGCAAACATGTGGCAGGGCTCATCAATATATTCAACCCCGAAATGGTGGTTATCGGAGGTGAACTCTCGCGTGTGGATGGTTATCTCTTGCATCCCGTTATCTCTGCCATTCGCAAATACACGCTTAGCCTGATGTATCGCGATTCGGACATTCGCTTATCGAAACTCGAAAGCAGAGGACACGTTATCGGTGCTTGCTATTTGGCGCGCTGCCGTATGTTCGAGGCGTAACTTTAGGGAAAAAGACAGTAAAGGCAGACCTTCGGTGTCTGCCTTTTTTTATTTGGAGAATGATAAAAGAAAAGAGTTTTACGACGGCTTCTCGATGCAAGAAACAAAAAAACCGACGGACTGTTATTGT
>JBGXXU010000150.1:0-13315 GCA_041814865.1 Phocaeicola sp.
GCCTTCTCGATGGGATTATGATGTTAACATTCTTTGACGCTGTTGTCATCGCGATAGCAACATGTTCTTATCGCGATAGCAACATGATGCTATCGACTTGACAACATGTTGTTATCAAATCGGCAATATATTATTAGTTTGAAGTTCTAAGTTTATGAGTTGATGAGTTACGAGGAGAATGCTTTTTCTTCTATATATAATGAGGAATGAGAACACACCTTTTCCCTGTGCTTCTTGTTCATTTGGAAATGGCTCTACGATATCTTCTCGATGTGATTATGAAGTTAGTGTTCTTTGATGCGTCGCGCAGGTCGATGCGCGTGTCACGTATCAAATCGACTTGCGCAACACGGTTTTGCGTAAGCTGAATGTCTGAAAAAAGAAAACCAAGCCGATAGCTTGGGATGCTATGGACTTGGCTTGTCGTATGTAGTCGGATTCACTTTATGTCGATGAACACGTGCGTGTCGTGTAAGAAATTTCGTTCTTCGGAGGGTTAATTGTTTCTACGCATCATCTTGTACATTTTTTCTTTGTCGCTGGAGAATGTCAGTTCTTCTATTACTTGATAGAAATTCTCTTTATCGATGACGTAAGGGTAGAGTTTCTCCATGATTTTTATCTTCTCGCTGTCGAAAGTGCAGGCTTGCACCAATCGCAGGCATTGGTCTGTGTATAAACCGCTCAAGGGAATAACCGCTTCCAAAAGGTTTATTCTCTCGTTGTCGAAAGACAATGCCTTGTATTTCTGATAAAAACGTTCAAACTCTTCTTGCGACATGCCATAACGTCCATACGGTCTTTTGTCGTAGATATCCTCTCTTCTGTCGTAGCGATGGTATCTGTCGCGACCATTTGAATAACCGCCGGGATAAATATCCGTGATGCCTATGCCGTTGTGGTATATTCTTTTGTTGTAAATACATTCTCCCAAACTGTAACCTTGGCTGTTGTACTTCCAAAGTACGCGATAGACTCTGATGGAGTATTGTTCGGCAAGTAAATTTGCGATAAAACAAGTCTGAGTGGGAGAGGACACCTGTTGTCCGTTCAGGTAAACAACGACCGGCTCTTCGTTAGTGGAAATGCGAATACCGGATAAACCTTGTGCCAGTGCAACGTATGTTGCCAATAAAGCGAAAGAAAGTGTCAAAAATAACTTGCGCATAGTATTATCTGTTTATGTGTGAAGTAAATATCGTTTGTTTTATAATGTCAAAGGTATGCAAGGGTATTCATGTTTACACGATGCAAACCACTATTTCTTGCATACCGTTTCCCTATGATAAGAGAAAGACACCTATCCTCGAACGAGGAAAAGCCTATTTTATATTTAAGGACGCTTTTACATACGCTTGTGTAATATCCTTGGGCTTAATAATATGTTTGTCGTACATCAGAATATCTATGTCGATAGGGATTATCCCTTGCTCTTTCGATTCTTTGCTTTTGCCCGATTGTATTTCCAACTGTCGACATACGTTTTTCAACTCGTCGAGTTCGTATGTTGTTTCGATACGCAAAACCTTATTATAATAAATGGAGTTGCTTCTGTTGCTGACGTCGGGAGATGTCACCAACTTACCATAAGTTTTGATGGAAACGATGGAAGCGAGCCGCTTCTCTACTTCCCAAAGAAGCGAAGGAGTGGAAAGATTAGAACCTAAGCAAAGGATAGCCGTATGTCCGTATGCCATTCTTAAAAAGAGTTTACCGCAAAATTACACATTTCTTACTACCTTTGCTTAGTCTAAATTAAATATCCAAAATGAAGTTTATAGGAATTATTCCTGCACGATATGCTTCAAGTCGTTTTCCTGCAAAACCGTTGGCGTTGCTGGGAGGAAAACCGGTGATACAGCGTGTATATGAACAAGTGCAGAAAGTACTGGAAGAGGTTTACGTAGCGACGGACCATGTAGAAATAGAGCAAACAGTCAGGAATTTTGGCGGAAAAGTTATTATGACAGCCGAAACCCATAAGAGTGGAACCGACCGCTGTTACGAAGCTTATACGAAAATCGGAAACAAAGCAGATGTCATCATCAATATCCAAGGCGACGAACCCTTTATACATCCCTCTCAGATACAAGCCGTCATGCAGTGTTTTGCCGATGAAAAGACAGACATTGCCACTTTGGTGAAACCTTTTTCCGCTACGGATACCTTGGCGGACCTGGAAAATCCCAACTCGCCGAAAGTTGTTGTGGATAATAATATGAATGCGCTTTACTTCAGTCGTTCTGTCATTCCTTATTTGCGAGGTGTAGAGCGCGAAAACTGGTTGTGTACACATACCTTCTATAAACATATAGGCTTGTATGCTTATCGTTCGACGGCATTGGAGGGTATCACTTCGTTACTGTCTTCCGTTTTGGAAATGGCAGAATCTTTGGAGCAATTGCGCTGGCTCGAAAATGGCTTGCGTATCAAAGTCGGACTGACGGAAATAGAAACCATTGGTATAGATACACCGGAAGATTTGGCAAAAGCCGAAGTTTTTTTTACATGCTAAAGGTTTTTGAGAAGATGTATTCACATGAAGACTTAAACAGAGCGAAGGCTCCGGACATACGTCAAATAGATAGTTTTTCCATAGCTTCTCCCGAACATCGTACCTTGAGCAACGGTATTCCCATACATATTATAGATTTGGGAGAGGAAGAAGTGGTGAAAATAGATGTGGTCATTCATAGCGGAACGATACATCAGGACAGATATTTGCAGGCGAATTTCACCAATGCCATGTTGCAGAATTCCACAAAACGTTTTACACAGTTGGAAATAAACGAGAAGCTGGATTTTTACGGAGCATGGTTGCGTACCGGTGTACAACACCAAATATCTGTTCTCACACTCTTTTCGCTCAACAAGTATTTCGACGAAACTTTTTCTTTGGTGGAATCGATGCTGAAAGAACCTCTCTTTTTGTCGGAGGAGTTACAATTGTTGGCGCAAACTCGTAAACAACAATTTTTGGTGTCGAGCGAACGTGTTTCGGTTTTGGCTTATCGGGAGCTTTGTAAACAGTTGTACGGCGAAGAACATGTGTGTGGAAGAACGGCGAGTGCGGACGATTATGATACCATCGCTTCGGAAGACTTGTACAACTATCACAGGAAACACTATCATTCCGGGAATTGTTCGATATATGTTTCGGGCAAAGTGACACCTGTTATTCTTGAAAGCATAGAACAGAGAATTGGAAAGGAAAAATGGGGAGAGGTTTGCCTACCTGTGGAAAAGGTCTTACCGATACCTGCGCCGGCAGGTGAAAAGCGAGTATATGTGCAAAAAGATGGTGCTTTGCAAAGTGCGGTCTTTTTAGGAATGTTGACGGTCAATGAAAGACATCCCGATTATTCTCTTCTTCTGATGGCTACTACATTGCTGGGCGGATATTTCGGTTCTCGATTGATGAGCAATATCCGTGAAGACAAAGGTTATACTTATGGAATTAGTGCTTTCTTGCAGCCCACACCCGATGAGAATATCTGGATTATCACTGCAGAAACCGATAACAAACATGTCGATGCACTGATAAAAGAAGTATATATCGAGATGGATAAGCTACGCCGGGAATTAGTATCCCTGAAAGAATTGGAGATGGTGAGAAATTACATGTTGGGAACTATCTTGCGTTCATGCGAGAGTGCTTTCTCTTTATCGGAAACTTATTTAAGCAACGATGTTGCACAAACAGGCGATGATTTTCTCCACCGACAGATAGAAGCGGTGAAGTCGGCAACTCCCGAAACCATTCGTGCTATTGCCGATAGTTACTTCTGCAAAGATTGTTTAATAGAGGTTATTGCAGGAGAAAAGTAATACTCGCGTTTGGAATTTACAGGTCAAAAGGGCTATTTTTGACTCCGTAGTAATAACTCATAACATAGAAAACGATATGAAACGTTCCTTATACATACTGATTTTAGCTTCTTTTCTTGGAACAGCCACGATTACTGCGCAGGTTACGGCTGGATATTACAAATTCAAAGATGGTGCGGAATACACCGGCGAATTAAAAGGTCGTCTACCACATGGAAAGGGGAGAACTGTTTTCAAAACAGGCGACATCTATGAAGGAGAATATGTGAAAGGAAAACGCGAAGGTTTGGGAACCTATTCTTTTCAGGATGGAGAAAAGTATGTAGGAACATGGTATCAAGACCATCAGCATGGGAAAGGTACTTATTATTTCATGAACAACAATCGTTATGAAGGTATGTGGTACCAAGACTATCAGGAAGGAGAAGGTATCATGTATTATTACAACGGTGACCGTTACGAAGGTGGATGGTCGAAAGATAAACGCAGCGGGCAAGGGCGCTATATATGGAAAGGCGGCGCGCAGTATTTCGGAACTTGGAAAGATGATAAAAAAGATGGTTACGGTACTATGACTTGGGAAGATGGCTCCAAGTATTACGGTTCATGGAAAGCAGGTGTCCGCCACGGTAAAGGAACTTTCCAATATGCAAACGGCGATGTTTACATCGGGATGTGGGAAAACGATGAGCAACACGGTAAAGGAACTTATACTTTCAGAGATGGAGAAAAGTACGAAGGAGAGTATGTGAAGGGAGAACGTACAGGCAAAGGAATTACCACTTTCCCCAACGGAGATAAATATGTAGGCACCTTTAATAATGGTTGGCAAGAAGGACAGGGCACGTTTACGTGGGCTAATGGTGCGACTTACACCGGACAATGGGTGAAAGACAAACGTACGGGAACCGGGACTTATAAATGGGCTAACGGTGACGAGTATACCGGACAATGGAAAGATGATAGAAGAGAAGGAAACGGTACTCTGAAAACGAATGACGGCAGAGTTTATACCGGCTCTTTCCTGAATGACAAAGAAGACGGAAAAGGAACAGAAACCAACAAAGACGGAGTGAAGTTTGAAGGCTTCTTCAAACAAGGTAAGAAAGATGGGCCTTTTGTAGAAACCGATGCGTCGGGAAAAATCATCCGTAAAGGAACCTACAAATTGGGACGTTTGGCGGAAGAGCAGAAATAATCGAATGAACATATTTACATCGGCCATTGTAAAATGGTATGAAGAGTATGGCCGTGAGCTTCCTTGGCGAGAAACAAACGACCCTTATCTTATTTGGATTTCCGAAATCATATTGCAACAGACACGCGTTGTGCAAGGCTATGAGTATTATATGCGCTTTGTACAACGCTTTCCTGATTTCAAGTCGCTCGCAGAAGCTTCCGAAGACGAGGTAATGAAGTATTGGCAGGGATTGGGATATTATTCTCGTGCACGTAATTTGCACACAGCGGCTCGTATCATCAATGAAATAGGACATTTTCCCCGAACTTACGAAGAAGTACGCAAATTGAAAGGAGTAGGCGACTATACGGCAGCTGCTATTTGTTCGTTTGCGTATGGGATGCCTTATGCTGTGGTAGACGGTAATGTTTACAGAGTATTGTCACGTTACTTCGGGATAGATACACCCATAGACTCCACTCAAGGAAAGAAAGTCTTTTCTTCTTTGGCTGATGAGATGTTGCATCAAACGCAACCTGCAATTTATAATCAGGCTATCATGGATTTCGGTGCTTTGCAGTGTACGCCTTCTTCTCCCAATTGTATGTTTTGTCCATTGATAGAAACTTGTTTGGCGTACAAGGAGGGACTTGTACAAAACTTGCCGGTCAAAGAAAAGAAAACCAAGGTAACACATCGTTATTTCAGTTATTTTTTTGTTCGACAAGGCAATGATACCTATATCCGTCGCAGAGAGAACAATGATATTTGGAGAAATCTTTACGAAATACCGTTGTTGGAAAGTGAGAAACCTTTGGAACATGGAGCTATTTTCAATACAACGGCATATAAGGATTTATTCCCGGCTTCACATCTGTTGAGTGTGTCTTTGATACAACACGATGTAAAACACGTCTTGACACATCGTATCATACATGCCGATTTATATGAAATGACAGTTTCTCAAGACTTCAAAATGCCGGGTAACTACCTGCGTATAAGCATACAGGAATTGGAAAAAAATGCATACCCTCGCTTGCTCTCTCACTTTTTTTCTCTACTTTTGGCGCAAAGAACTTAAAAACAATATATTATGTCATTGAATAAAGTACAGTTAATCGGTAATGTCGGCAAAGAACCGGAAGTTAGATATTTGGACGGAGGTGTAGCAGTGGCTCAGTTCTCTTTGGCTACGACAGACCGTGCTTATACATTGTCCAATGGAACACAAGTGCCGGAACGTACGGAATGGCATAACATTGTTTTATGGAGAGGTTTGGCAGAAGTTGCAGAGAAGTATGTACACAAAGGCGATAAGTTGTATATCGAAGGAAAAATCAGAACACGCTCTTACGATGACCAAAACGGAGTTAAGCGTTATGTGACGGAGATATTTGCCGACAATATGGAGATGCTGACACCTCGTAGCAATTCGGCACAAACCAATGCACCCACAGCATCGGAAACTCCTGTGCAGGCGACACCGCAAATTGCCGAAGACTCTTCTGAAGATTTACCTTTCTGACTTTTCGACTAGAAGGTAATATGTTGAACTAAATATCATACTATTTGGACCCTGACTCGTTTTTACAAGCCTTTACAGACTTATTTGCTGATGTTACGGTGTATTCTCCTTCATTGGGAGCAATCATAGCCATCGTATTAGCCGGTTTTTTATTGATAGCTTCGGGTTTTGTTTCTGCTTCCGAAATAGCTTTCTTTTCACTTACGCCCGGAGATTTGAACGAAATAGACGAGGAGAACAATCCTTCGGACGAACAAATCAAAACTTTGTTGTCGGATTCGGAAAGACTGCTGGCAACTATTCTCATCTCGAACAATTTTATCAACGTCACTATCATCATGCTTTGCAATTACTTTTTTGCAAACGTGATAGATTTTGGGCATTCCGAACTGTTGGAGTTTCTCCTCATCACAGTCGTATTGACTTTTCTCCTTTTGCTTTTCGGCGAAATCATGCCGAAGATATATTCTTCTCAACATACTTTGAAGTTTGCACGGAGAGCTGCTCCCGTTTTGTCTTTTCTGAGAACACTGTTCAGTCCATTGAGTAGAGTATTGGTAAGTTCTACTTCTTTCATCAACAAAATGGTATTGAAGCGGAAGAGTACAGGTCTTTCCGTGACAGATTTGTCTCAGGCTTTGGAGTTGACGGATAAGGAGGAATTGAAGAACGAAAGCAATATGCTGGAGGGCATCATCCGTTTCGGTGAAGAGACGGTAAAGGAAGTGATGACTTCGCGTGTGGATATGGTAGACTTGGATGTAGAGACGCCTTTCTCGGAAGTCATCAAATGTATTGTGGAAAATGCTTATTCCCGTATTCCCGTTTACGAAGAAAATCGCGACAACGTAAAAGGTATATTGTATATTAAAGACTTGTTGCCGCATCTGTCGAAAGGAGATGACTTCAAGTGGCATACACTGATACGTCCGGCTTACTTTGTGCCTGAAACGAAGATGATAGACGACTTGTTGAAAGACTTCCAAGTCAACAAAATACACATCGCGATTGTTGTAGACGAGTTCGGAGGAGTTTCCGGATTGGTGACGATGGAAGATATCATCGAAGAGATAGTCGGAGAAATCAACGATGAATACGATACGGAAGAAAAGAAGTTCATGCAATTGGACGATAACACTTATATTTTCGAAGGAAAGACATTGCTTTCGGACTTTTATAAAGTGATAAAAATCTCCCCCGAAGTCTTCGAAAACGTGGTGGGAGATGCGGATTCGCTTGCCGGCTTAATCTTGGAAATCAAGGGAGAGTTCCCGAAAAAAGGCGAAGTCGTATTCTACAACGAGTATCGTTTCGAGGTTTTGGAGCGCGACAACCGTCGTATATTAAAGGTCAAAGTGACCATATCTTAATTCTCTCATGCCGCTTTTTTCGCTTATCAAAGAAGACCTCTTGTCTGTGGGCTTGTGGAAAACCACAGAGAGCGAGGAGGAACTTCGTGCACGATTGACGGCTCCGTTGCCTTACGATACGGAGCTGAGAGCATACGCTCATCCAAAGCGTCGCATGGAATATCTGGCTATAAGGGTTTTGCTGAAGGAGATGCTCGGGCAACAAGAGTATCACATATCATATACTCCTTTCGGGCAACCGTATTTCAAGGACATGGATATGCACATCTCCATATCTCACAGCGGTGAATATGCGGCAGTGGCTTTGCATCGTAAATCGCCTGTGGGCGTGGATATCGAAAAGCCATCGGAGAAAATCATTCGTTTGAGTTCCCGTTTTGTTTCCCAGACAGAAATTCCGCAACGTGCTGCGATGACGGAAGATGAATTGCGATGGCAATATCTGTTGCATTGGTCGGGAAAAGAGAGCGTGTACAAAGTCCTTCATCGCGAAGGTGTCGATTTCTTGGCACATTTGCAGATAGCACCTTTCCGCTTGCAGGAAGAAAGTTTCTCTCTGCGCGACGGTTTTCAAGACAAAAACTATACCGTGCATTTTCGTCTTTTTGCAGATTTCGTTTGTACTTGGTGTATTTCCGAGCCGTAACTTCGTAAATGGCGGAAATCAAACCGCTTGTTTCTGCATAAATATACACTTCCCTCTTGTAACTCATCAACTCTAAAACTTAGAACTTCAAATTGATTACATGTAGTCAATTTGATAACAACATGTACGCAACTTGATAGCATCATGTTGCTATCGCGATAAGAACATGTTGCTATCGCGATGACAACAGCGTCAAAGAATGTTAACATCATAATCGCATCGAGAGGGCATTGTAGAGGCATTTTCTTTTCCTCAAAAACTCGACTTCTCAAGACTTTTGTAGATTGAAAAAGCATTGCGTAGCGACTGTTTTTCCTGCGAAAAAACACGCCGGATATTGCATAAATATGCAGGAAAACGAAGGCTATTTTGTATATTTATACATGGTTGGTTCTTCGTACATGCACGACAAAAGAAAATGTATTCTCGTATCGGATATTTATTTTCGGCAAAATATCCCTAACAGATATTTACAACATTTCGCTAAATCGCTTATATTCGCAAAAAAACAATGAATTAAAATAAAAACACACTTTCATGGACAAAGTAGAAGAACGCATCTCGGAGTTGATGCAATACGTAGACCATTCCATTACGTTTGTGGAAGCCAAACACGGCTCTTTCATCGCTTTGTGTTTAGTCTTTCTCATAGGTATCATAGAAAACTTTATGGGAAGCGATTGCTTGTGCAAAAACCTTTTGGTGGCAGGACTTTTGTTCTTTTTGATAGCGTCGCTATTGACCAGCCTGTATGCTTTTTATCCCAAACAACGTTTCACCGGTAGAGAGTCAATACCCGAAGAAAGCAATATCACACATCTTTTTCGTTGTGAAAACCTCGAAACGTACAAGCCGGAAGACTTGATGAGAAAACTCTCCGAAGGTGTGGAGGACCATGTGTTTGACGATTTCGAAAAAGAAAAGATAGACAAGATAATCTGTGCATCCAAGTCGGCAGCCAGGAAGTATCGTCTGTTCAGGAGAGCACTCTCCTTTTTTGTGTACTTTATCGTACTGTTTGTAATCACACTTATTCTGCAATTGTTAACCTCAATACTTAAGCCATGATGACCTCGCAACAATTCGAAACCAAAGCAAACAAAGATTTCAAAGATTTCAAAGATTTCTTCGATAACAAGGGCTATGTAGTGCCTTTTTCGGAGAAAAGCCTCAACAACCGTAAGTACATCTGTCGAAATCCGAATCGCGAAAATGCCCGTTTGTACCACTTTGCCGTAGGACACAAATTCAAGAACCTGCCGGTGTCTCCCGGTGTGATTTTCCAACGTTATTATGACCCGGAGCAGGGTGAAATGAAATGTCATGATTTTCAGACTTTGCAAGAAGCGTATTGGCGTGATACCGATTTTATAGAAGAATTAAAGACATGGGTGGAGAACATACGTAACCTGAACAGCCATTATATACACGAATTCGACAAACTGCGTATCGAAAAAGGAAGTCGGTTGGCATGTTTTCTTAAAGATAGTTTTCGTCTGGCTACGATGATGACTTTTCTGGAAACAAAACAAGAAAACGGAGATACCCGATGGCAAAAATGGCAGGAGGAAGCAAGACAGAAATTAAGACAGAAGTTTGCTTCCAAACCATATACGTCCGAGCAATTCGACGAAGAGTTGAAAACGGTGTATTCTTCTCATATTAAAAATAAGGATTTCCAAGAACAGTATGTGGAATTTCTGAGAAACAAGTTCGTATCTGATAAAAGCTGGAAGCCGGATTTCCAAGAAGCTTTTAAGGAACTGTCTATTGACGAGAGTTTGAATATGTTGCTGTTCACCGAAGTAAAAGATACAAAAGGGAAAAACTGGAAGCTGAATGGCGATTACAAAATAATGACAATAAAAACAGGTACGTACCTCTCGTTTGTCGGAGCTTTGTTTTTTATCTCCATGTTTCTGTATAAAGACGAAGCCGAACAACTCATTTCGAAAATCAGCGGTTACAAGCGGAATGATGATAAGATGCGCAGCAAGCGCAATATCATGACATATTTCTCCAAGAAACTAAGCAGTCAGGACTATAATAGCGAAGAGAAGTCCCTGATATACTTCCGCGACATAATCCAATACTTGAACAAGTATCCCACAGAGTGGAACAAAGAAAAAGACTTGGACAACGAAACATCGGATATAGCCGAAGAGCTGAAAAAGAAAATCGAAGAAATGGAAATAGAACGTCTGTTTCCCACAATGAAAAAGGATAAAGACTTCAAAGACTTTGCGATAAAGAAACTCTTCGGAAGAGGAGACTGCAAGCAAGAGAACAGACTCTATACAGATATCATTGATAAAGAAAAAGACGTAGAAAAACTCAAAAAGCGTTTGAGAGAAAAACTCTTCTATACTTCTTATGGACGTAATCAAGACCGTTTCATGGAGATGGCTGTACGCTATCTTGCAGAGAATAATTGTTTCGGTAAAGATGCTGAATTCAAAATATGTACTCGTTATACCGTAGATGAACAGAAGGCAGAGTTGGCGAATAAAACAAAAAAAGAGCTTGATGAAACAAAATTCCATGCGGGAAGACCTGTGGACTATTTCACTCATCAAGAGCTTTATGAAGAAAACTCTGAGCAGGGTACTTCTTTCGTAATAGAAAACAATGCCATACAAGTTTGGTTGCAATTGAAAGAAAAGAAACAAGAAGAAAAGAAACAAGAAGAGAAAAAGGAAAGCAAAGACAAGGATTTCAGAAAAGAGAGGAGAAAAACTAAAACCCTTGTGTCCATTCAGCGTTCATTGCTTATCTATTTGTTGCAAAAGGTACTCTCAGAAAAAGGAAATATAGAAAACTCTCTTCTCAATACCCTTCGAAAGTATTATAGCAGATATAAAAAAAAGAAGCAGGAAGCATATCTTGCTTTCGAAAACAAGGACAAAGAGAAGCGTGCGCAGATGAAGAAATTCTTGCCGAGAAGAGCTGTCAAAGTACAACTCTCGGAAGTTCCCTTGACACTAAGTCTCAAAGGTTTCGAACAACTGTTGCAGAAAGCGGAGGAAAATGAGCGGAGATACGACAAACGCTTGGCATGCAAACAGGCAACTGCCCTGTCTGCCAACTCTCCGGAAGTGTTGGAAAACTTCATGCGAAAGAACAAAGGCAAACAGTTCAAACTGCAGTTCGTGCGCAAGGTGTGGAACCTGATGTATTTCAGAGATATCTACAAAGAGAATGCTAAAGAAGAGGGACATCACAAGAGCTTACATATCAATCGCGACGAGTACAACGACCTCTGTCGCTATATGTTTGCGATGGATACGATACGCGAATACAAGGAGAAATTGCGTCTGTTGTTGCAGGGCAAAGGTTTCTTCGATAATAGCGAGTTCGAGGAGGTCTTTAATCGGGGAAATTCGCTGGACGATTATTACCGGGAGGCAAAAAAGAAGTTTCGCGCATGGATAGATGCTCAGCAAACGAAAGACATCGGCAACAAGTACGCCCTCGACAATTATAAACTCGAAGAAAAAAAGAAGATTTGGTACATCAATCTTTCTGATTTTATAGAGTTCTTAGAGGAAAACAAGTCGGCTGTCAAAAACTTTCCCGTTCTTGGAGACAATAGCAAACATCTCATAGAGCATTACTACGCATGCAATAAGAAGAAACTCCACAAAAAATTGCAGAAAAACCGTTTGGAAGATTGTCTGCTGTACGAGATAGCCATTCGTTATTTGGGAAAAGAAGGGCTGGACTTGAGGACGCATGTTCAACACATTCTCACTTCTACGTATGAATTCCAAGTGATGAATAATACAGACGGTGTGATATGTCGTCTTTCGGTGCCGTTCAATCAGATAGAGAGATATGTGGGACTTGTCAAGCACAGAGAGGCAAACGCAAGGCACAAGCTCGTTCTATCTGACAGATTGAAAAAGTATTTGAAAAAAATACGGAAAGTTGAAAACAAGAAAAAGAACAAGAACAAGAATAAGGAAATGGCACTCATATTGGAAGACTTCTTCAAGAAAGACCAACTGGTTACGCTGGATAGTCTGGGCAAAATACAAAAACACATAATCGTAGAGTCCTCCAAATTCCTTTCGGTTTACATGGAGTTGGAAAAGTATTTTGTGTACAAAGACAAACTCACCATCAAGAATAATAATAGAATTATCTACGAAGAGATAACAAGCTTGCATTCTTTGGTGAAGAAAGGAGACCGCAATGCTGCCTGCCACTTCAATCTCCCCAATGATTTGTATGAAAAGAAGGTGAAAGAGATAGAGCGTAAGTTTATAAATGCTTTCATCAAGCCGGGTAATTATGAAAATTATGGAAGTATTCCTCCGGCAGAACGGGGTGTCCTTGATAAGCTGCTGAAAAAATATCATAATAACTACTATAAATGCGAGACAGAAAAAGGAAAACAAAGGGAAGAAGCAGAGAACAGATATTTTGAAATGAAAATAAAGGGTTCTAATAGACGTAAGAAAAATAATTCTTTTCTTGTTTGAGAGGTGGAAACAACCTATTATACAATTTGTTACTGCGTAATAGTTGTCATTGCCCTTTGTTTGAAGGGTAGAAACAACATTTCAGTCATCTGTATTAACAACTGTTTGGTTGTCATTGCCCTTTGTTTGAAGGGTAGAAACAACTGAATCTTTCTAATGCTTTCAATCTCATTTGTTGTCATTGCCCTTTGTTTGAAGGGTAGAAACAACGTCTTTGAAGTATGCGCAAGGTGAACTTACGTTGTCATTGCCCTTTGTTTGAAGGGTAGAAACAACACCTCC